>NZ_JAKKRO010000161.1:0-908 GCF_025654235.1 Shewanella sp. SM32
GTGAATACGTTCCCGGGCCTTGTACACACCGCCCGTCACACCATGGGAGTGGGCTGCAAAAGAAGTGGGTAGCTTAACCTTCGGGGGGGCGCTCACCACTTTGTGGTTCATGACTGGGGTGAAGTCGTAACAAGGTAGCCCTAGGGGAACCTGGGGCTGGATCACCTCCTTACCTATACGACTAACTTAATGTTTGTTGAGTGTTCACACAGATTGCTTGTTTATCTTCTCTTAGGAGAAGTCAGAGCTGAATGCGCCGCTAGCCGGTACGCATTGTTCTTTAACAATTTGGAAAGCTGATAGTATTTAATTGCATGAGTCTGTCATGTAATTAATTACAAAACGTTTAATGCGCAAGCATTGAACATGAGTTCTCAAACACTTTATTAAGTGTCTTGAATATTCAATAGTAAATTATTCTTTATTGAATAGTTTACGTCTAAGGCGCGTCCACTTCTTTGGTCAGAAGTGAGACAAGTAAAACCAAGCTGGTCGCAATGCGRCGCAGATGAGTGAAACTCATTTGGGTTGTATGGTTAAGCGAYTAAGCGTATACGGTGGATGCCTTGGCAGTCAGAGGCGATGAAGGACGTAGTAACTTGCGAAAAGCGTTGGCGAGCTAGTAACAAGCATTTGAGCTAACGATGTCCGAATGGGGGAACCCAGCAGCATAAGCTGTTATCGCAACATGAATACATAGTGTTGCGAGGCGAACGAGGGGAACTGAAACATCTAAGTACCCTTAGGAAAAGAAATCAACCGAGATTCCCCTAGTAGCGGCGAGCGAACGGGGATTAGCCCTTAAGTCAGTGGGGTGTTAGTGGAATGCGTTGGAAAGCGCAGCGGCACAGGGTGATAGCCCCGTACATGAAAACTAACCATTGATGAAAACGAGTAAGGCGGGACAC
>NZ_JAKKRO010000162.1:0-842 GCF_025654235.1 Shewanella sp. SM32
ATAATTTACTATTGAATATTCAAGACWCTTAATAAAGTGTTTGAGAACTCATGTTCAATGCTTGCGCATTAAACGTTTTGTAATTAATCACATGACAGACTCATGCAATTAAATACTATCAGCTTTCCAAATTGTTAAAGAGCGGGCTTAAAAAAGCCAAAGATAATTTTTAAGTTTATCTTTGGCATCTCTATCCATAGTGCATATGCCTTATTACTTTGCAATAAAGTCAGAATAAGGTGTAAATGGTGGAGCTATGCGGGATCGAACCGCAGACCTCCTGCGTGCAAGGCAGGCGCTCTCCCAGCTGAGCTATAGCCCCATTTACATGCAGTGCGAGTAAGTAAGATGTTCCAAACCTCTAAAAGGATTGGTTTGCCAAATCGAGTTATCYGCRGCAAATTAACGCGACGTTTAGTTCACTAAACGAGTGTTAATTTAACAAAGGAKAACGAAGATTTGGTGGGTCAGAGTGGACTTGAACCACCGACCTCACCCTTATCAGGGGTGCGCTCTAACCAGCTGAGCTACAGACCCATCTTTGATAAACCTATTTAACTAGGTCYATCTTTTACTCTTTCTTCTATCAAGCAAATCTGTGTGAACACTCAACAAACATYRAGTTAGTCGTATAGGTAAGGAGGTGATCCAGCCCCAGGTTCCCCTAGGGCTACCTTGTTACGACTTCACCCCAGTCATGAACCACAAAGTGGTGAGCGCCCCCCCGAAGGTTAAGCTACCCACTTCTTTTGCAGCCCACTCCCATGGTGTGACGGGCGGTGTGTACAAGGCCCGGGAACGTATTCACCGTGGCATTCTGATCCACGATTACTAGCGATTCC
>NZ_JAKKRO010000163.1:0-828 GCF_025654235.1 Shewanella sp. SM32
AAAGCATCTAAGCGGGAAGCGAGCCCTAAGATGAGTCATCCCTAGGAATTTAATTCCTCTAAAGAGCCGTTCGAGACTAGGACGTTGATAGGCATGGTGTGTAAGCGTTGTGAGGCGTTGAGCTAACATGTACTAATGACTCGAGAGGCTTAACCATACAACCCAGATGGGTTTTACTGAAAATGTTCCAGACATTTTCTAGCACTTCCTCCTTCCATGGAGGTCGTACGAAAAGCCTTAGACAGAATATCGACACTTGATAAAGTGTGAACTCAAACAAAGCAAATCAGCTTTCCGAATTATTATTAACGTGAGCCAGAGATGGACACGGTAATAAACAGAATTTGCTTGGTGACAATAGCCTTGTGGAACCACCTGATCCCATCCCGAACTCAGAAGTGAAACGCAAACGTGCCGATGGTAGTGTGGGGTCTCCCCATGTGAGAGTAGGTCATCGCCAAGCATCCAAATAAACACCAAAGCCCTAGCCTAAACCGCTAGGGCTTTTGTGTTTATACGCTTCGCGAAAACTTATCTCGATGTCGGTCAATAAATGTTCCTCCAATATTGACACTTCCACCATATATGGACCCATCCGGTTTGCAAGACATTCGATATCAATTTTGAGAAGAGTTCATTGCACCCATATATTCGGCCTGTTATTGAGGTATGCCTCTGGCCCTGATGGATATCTGCTTCTACTGTCCTTATCATCCTTGCGGCTTCATTATGAGCCTATGGCGAGCTAAGGTTTTTAGTAGATCAGTCTGACTGTCTCATCATCAATTCAAGTGTCTTAGCAACTTGCTGGTTGGTTAATTATTAACG
>NZ_JAKKRO010000164.1:0-793 GCF_025654235.1 Shewanella sp. SM32
TCTAAATTGCACTTTATGAGGGCAACCTATTAATTATTAATTTACTTGCTCTAGTTCTACTAAAGCTTGTTCTGCGATATGCCAAGGTAGACGCCTGCCATTGGCTTGCATCTGCTTATAGGCTGCTCGCGCTTGTTCGGTATTGATTTGCTGATGAACCACCAGTTGGCTTACTAGCCAAACTGTGCCTTTAACAATGGCAGCTTCTTTTTCTGCTGCTTTTCTCAGTGCCATATCACCAGTCAGTAAGTGCCATATCTCCCGTCAGTAAAGGACACTGTTCTTGCTTTGCTAAAGCAAGGGCAAAACAATCGTTTCGGCTCGCTTGGGTATAGGTCCCCGTTAGCTGCATGGCATACATCATTGATTCTGCAGAAACCTCTTTTAGCGCTAACCCTAAATCCTGAAGGTGGGGATGATCTTCTTCAAGTTCTTCAACAAAAAGAATATCTGGCGTTGCAAAGTCATAGGGCAACTGAAACATTGCTTCCAGTAAACCACCTTCTTCCATGTCAATGAGGATATTGGCATCACTAATTAGCAGCTGCTGCACGGCTAGCCTCCTGAGCTAACTGTGCTTGAGTCGGCACCTCCAACTTTCGTTCTTTACGAAAGCTAGAAACAGACATGCCAAGTAACTCTGCAGCTTTTGACTCCCCTATGTATTCTTCACCTAAAGCACGATATACCAACTGCTTATGTAGATAAGTCGATTCATGAGGGTATGCTTTTCCTGGCTCCTCCGTTCGCCAGCCATTTTTGCTAAACAGCATAAATAGGTTTTTCTGAGTCG
>NZ_JAKKRO010000165.1:0-771 GCF_025654235.1 Shewanella sp. SM32
TCTAAATTGCACTTTATGAGGGCAACCTATTAATTATTAATTTACTTGCTCTAGTTCTACTAAAGCTTGTTCTGCGATATGCCAAGGTAGACGCCTGCCATTGGCTTGCATCTGCTTATAGGCTGCTCGCGCTTGTTCGGTATTGATTTGCTGATGAACCACCAGTTGGCTTACTAGCCAAACTGTGCCTTTAACAATGGCAGCTTCTTTTTCTGCTGCTTTTCTCAGTGCCATATCACCAGTCAGTAAAGGACACTGTTCTTGCTTTGCTAAAGCAAGGGCAAAACAATCGTTTCGGCTCGCTTGGGTATAGGTCCCCGTTAGCTGCATGGCATACATCATTGATTCTGCAGAAACCTCTTTTAGCGCTAACCCTAAATCCAGAAGGTGGGGATGATCTTCTTCAAGTTCTTCAACAAAAAGAATATCTGGCGTTGCAAAGTCATAGGGCAACTGAAACATTGCTTCCAGTAAACCACCTTCTTCCATGTCAATGAGGATATTGGCATCACTAATTAGCATCTGCTGCACGGCTAGCCTCCTGAGCTAACTGTGCTTGAGTCGGCACCTCCAACTTTCGTTCTTTACGAAAGCTAGAAACAGACATGCCAAGTAACTCTGCAGCTTTTGACTCCCCTATGTATTCTTCACCTAAAGCACGATATACCAACTGCTTATGTAGATAAGTCGATTCATGAGGGTATGCTTTTCCTGGCTCCTCCGTTCGCCAGCCATTTTTGCTAAACAGCATAAATAGGTTTTTCTGAGTCG
>NZ_JAKKRO010000166.1:0-747 GCF_025654235.1 Shewanella sp. SM32
GAATGCCACGGTGAATACGTTCCCGGGCCTTGTACACACCGCCCGTCACACCATGGGAGTGGGCTGCAAAAGAAGTGGGTAGCTTAACCTTCGGGGGGGCGCTCACCACTTTGTGGTTCATGACTGGGGTGAAGTCGTAACAAGGTAGCCCTAGGGGAACCTGGGGCTGGATCACCTCCTTACCTATACGACTAACTTAATGTTTGCTGAGTGTTCACACAGATTGCTTGTTTAKCTTCTCTCACGAGAAGTCAGAGCGAAACATCCCTCTTGCAGGTAGATGTTGTTCTTTAACAATTTGGAAAGCTGATAGTATTTAATTGCATGAGTCTGTCATGTGATTAATTACAAAACGTTTAATGCGCAAGCATTGAACATGAGTTCTCAAACACTTTATTAAGTGTCTTGAATATTCAATAGTAAATTATTCTTTATTGAATAGTTTGCGTCTAAGGCGCGTCCACTTCTTTGGTCAGAAGTGAGACAAGTAAAACCAAGCTGGTCGCAATGCGGCGCAGGTGAGTGAAACTCATTTGGGTTGTATGGTTAAGCGACTAAGCGTATACGGTGGATGCCTTGGCAGTCAGAGGCGATGAAGGACGTAGTAACTTGCGAAAAGCGTTGGCGAGCTAGTAACAAGCATTTGAGCTAACGATGTCCGAATGGGGKAACCCAGCAGCATAAGCTGTTATCGCAACATGAATACATAGTGTTGCGAGGCGAACGAGGGGAACTGAAACATCTAAG
>NZ_JAKKRO010000167.1:0-709 GCF_025654235.1 Shewanella sp. SM32
GTAAGCGTCCATTTTAGGACGTATTGACGCCTTATAGATTTCGGCCAAGCATCCTGGCTAGATGTCTTTCAGGATCTGCACCAGTCCTGGTGGGATTTTCCACTGGCGGTTATCATCGCTGACCACCATCACTGATTTCTTGTTGATTTTGATAACCACGCCGAACACTTGGCCTTCTTTGGCCTTGAAGTGGACTTTTTGGCCTAAACGTAGCTGGCTTAGAACATTGATGTCGTTTTGCAAACGTAAGTAGTCTATCCGCTTGCAGATTAGCTCGTTCAGGTCATGTAATTCGTCTAAGGTTAGGTCTTCTATGCGCATATCGCCTCCGTCTGGAGGCTATTCTACCGAAGTGGCGGGTAAAGCAAAGAGGTCTGAACGCAGTGGATTATCGGCGAACTGGGTTTTCCAATACCGTGGCGTCAGTTCATGTACCAGGCTGGCAGGGTGTTGGCTGATACGTAGCAGTACATCGGTCAGATAATCGTTTACATTGATATCATGCAATCGACAAGTGACTATCAGGCTTTGGATAACGCCAACATGCTCAGCACCGATTTCTGTCCAACAGAACAACCAATTTTTTCTCCCCATGGGTATGGGCCTGAGCGCCCGCTCCAGATGGTTTGTATCCAGCGGCACATCGGGGTCTTCTAAGAAGACACGCAGTGCCATTTCTTTGCTTTGTACATAGCCAATCGCTTTGTAG
>NZ_JAKKRO010000168.1:0-709 GCF_025654235.1 Shewanella sp. SM32
CTACAAAGCGATTGGCTATGTACAAAGCAAAGAAATGGCACTGCGTGTCTTCTTAGAAGACCCCGATGTGCCGCTGGATACAAACCATCTGGAGCGGGCGCTCAGGCCCATACCCATGGGGAGAAAAAATTGGTTGTTCTGTTGGACAGAAATCGGTGCTGAGCATGTTGGCGTTATCCAAAGCCTGATAGTCACTTGTCGATTGCATGATATCAATGTAAACGATTATCTGACCGATGTACTGCTACGCATCAGCCAACACCCTGCCAGCCTGGTACACGAACTGACGCCACGGAATTGGAAAACCAAGTTCGCCGACAATCCACTGCGTTCAGACCTCTTTGCTTTACCCGCCACTTCGGTAGAATAGCCTCCAGACGGAGGCGATATGCGCATAGAAGACCTAACCTTAGACGAATTACATGACCTGAACGAGCTCATCTGCAAACGGATTGAGTACTTACGTTTGCAAAACGACATCAATGTTCTAAGCCAGCTACGTTTAGGCCAAAAAGTCCACTTCAAGGCCAAAGAAGGCCAAGTGTTCGGGGTGGTTATCAAAATCAACAAGAAATCAGTGATGGTGGTCAGCGATGATAACCGCCAGTGGAAAATCCCACCAGGACTGGTGCAGATCATGAAAGACATCTAGCCAGGATGCTTGGCCGAAATCTATAAGGCGTCAATACGTCCTAAAATGGACGCTTAC
>NZ_JAKKRO010000169.1:0-706 GCF_025654235.1 Shewanella sp. SM32
AACTCGACTCCATGAAGTCGGAATCGCTAGTAATCGTGGATCAGAATGCCACGGTGAATACGTTCCCGGGCCTTGTACACACCGCCCGTCACACCATGGGAGTGGGCTGCAAAAGAAGTGGGTAGCTTAACCTTCGGGGGGGCGCTCACCACTTTGTGGTTCATGACTGGGGTGAAGTCGTAACAAGGTAGCCCTAGGGGAACCTGGGGCTGGATCACCTCCTTACCTATACGACTAACTTAATGTTTGGTCGAAAAATGCTCCTGCATTTTCGACATTCGGTACATCCGTGTACCTTTTGAGTGTTCACACAGATTGCTTGTTTAGCTTCTCTTAGGAGAAGTCAGAGCTAAATGCGCCGCGAGCCGGTACGCATTGTTCTTTAACAATTTGGAAAGCTGATAGTATTTAATTGCATGAGTCTGTCATGTAATTAATTACAAAACGTTTAATGCGMAAGCATTGAACATGAGTTCTCAAACACTTTATTAAGTGTCTTGAATATTCAATAGTAAATTATTCTTTATTGAATAGTTTACGTCTAAGGCGCGTCCACTTCTTTGGTCAGAAGTGAGACAAGTAAAACCAAGCTGGTCGCAATGCGGCGCAGATGAGTGAAACTCATTTGGGTTGTATGGTTAAGCGACTAAGCGTATACGGTGGATGCCTTGGCAGTCAGAGGCGATGAAGGACGTAGTAACTTGCG
>NZ_JAKKRO010000170.1:0-700 GCF_025654235.1 Shewanella sp. SM32
ACTATTTTATGCAGTGAAGTGAAGGCCGCACATCGTATTAGTCATGGCTCTGCCGGTGCGCGAACGATAGCGCAATTAGTGACTAACAAAGGGATTGGTCTCAGTCGTTATCGAGCCCGTAATCTAATGAAAAAGCTTGGGTTATTAAGCTGTCAGCAGCCTAAGCATTCTTATAGGAAAGCGACACAAGAGCATGTTGCAATCCCCAATACGCTAAATCGACAGTTTGCAGTAACTCAACCAGATCAAGTGTGGTGTGGCGACGTGACGTATGTTTGGGTCGGTAATCGCTGGGCCTATCTAGCCGTTGTTTTAGACTTATTTTCCCGCAAACCTGTTGGATGGGCTTTGTCATTATCACCAGATAGTGCGCTGACCTGTAAAGCTTTGAAAATGGCATTTGAGTTAAGGGGTAAGCCTGAGAATGTGATATATCACAGCGATCAAGGTTCGCATTACACAAGCTTGAAATTCAGACAATTAATATGGCGTCTTCAGATTGAGCAAAGTATGAGTCGCCGCGGGAATTGTTGGGATAACGCACCAATGGAGCGTTTCTTTAGAAGTTTGAAATCTGAGTGGATACCCGCTAGTGGTTATGGGAATTTTACAGAAGCAGATAAAGAGATCACAAATTACATCACTGGATACTACAGTGAGACCAGACCCCATCAATATAATGGTGGGTTAACGCCAAATG
>NZ_JAKKRO010000018.1:0-83891 GCF_025654235.1 Shewanella sp. SM32
TGGTGTGCCACCCTGGCGTTCTAGTTTTAACTGTCTCACCCATTTATCCATAGTGGACTTACCAACGTTCATCGCCTTTGCAGCTTCGATGATGCTATGGTTTTTATCGAGGACTAATTGGGCTGCTTCAAGTTTGAATTCAGCACTAAATGTTTTTCTGGTTGTCGATCTCATGTGTTCACCTAAAGTCATCTACGAGGTAATAATATCACCTCTATTTAGGTGGCCAAAATTAGTGTGCCACTACACATAGAGTCGATGCAGTAAGTTGGTGGAACAGTACCGGAAGAGGATATGGAGCAAGACCTCCTGAGGTTAGAAACTGGATGCTGGACTCAAATAACTATTACCTTGATCATTACTCTATAAACAGATCGCAAGGTGCTATGTTAGGGCAAACATATTTAAAGCCATTGATTTAAAACGAGGTTCTTATGGGTGGCATTGAATCTGAAATTGTTAAAAAAATCGAGCTTGGGAATTCCTTTGAAGATAAGGGGGATTTTAACAAAGCATTGGAGGTTTATTTTTCGGCATTAACTGATATAGAAGATGCCATTGTTGATAAATATAAATCGGAAGAGGCTCGGTGGTTAATTTCATGCATATGTGGTGTGTATTTCTTAAAAAAAGAATATCTTGAGGCAAAGAAGTGGGCTCTTGAGATATTTAAATATAACATTCCTGAGTATGGAACGTCAGAGCTAATTGATTTAGGGGTAATATATTTCGAGCTGGAAGATAAGGATAATGCTTTTGAGTGTTTTTCAAAAGCATATGCAAGAGGGAAAGGCAGAGCCTTTCAAGGCTATAACAAAAAATATTTTGATTTTTTTAAATCGTATAAAAAATAGGGTAATGCCTCCAATCAGTTGAAATGGTGCCTTTCGATAAAGGCACCAATCACTTTCTCGGGTACTGTCGCAAAGTTGACGTTAAGAGTTTCATGGTGGATGATCTTCGAATATGAATTTGGAGCATCCACAGCATGACACTCAATTTTTCGGGACGGCATTATCCATCAGATATCATCATGCTGGCACTTCGCTATTACCTTGCTTATAAGCTTAGCTACCGTGATATTGAGGAAATCTTCGCTGAGCGTAATATCCACTTTGACCACTCAACCTTAAACCGTTGGGTTATTAAATACGTGCCACAACTTGAAGCTAAGTTCAGAGCAAAAAAGCGGGTTCTGTCGCAAACTGAGGAACGAGTTTATCATGAGCGATGCTCTCTTAACTAACATCATCAATGTCGCTAAACTTTTCTGGACGCCATTTCCCAACAGATATCATCATGCAAGCCCTACGATATCACCTGGCCTATAAACTGAGTTACCGTGAAATTGAGGAGATGTTCGCTGATCGTAATATCCATTTTGACCACTCAACACTGAACCGTTGGGTTATCAAATATGCGCCGCAACTCGAAGCCGTATTCAGGAAGAGAAAGCGTCGAGTATCAGGGGCGTGGCGAATGGACGAAACCTACATAAAGATTAAAGGTCGCTGGGTTTACTATTATCGCGCCGTGGATAAATACGGTGCTATTATTGATTTTTATTTGAGTGAGACCCGTGATGAACCTGCTGCTCGGGCGTTTTTCAATAAAGCTATCAACCAACATGGCTTACCTGAAAAGGTCGTCATTGATCAAAGTGGGGCGAATGCTGCGGCATTAGACACCATTAATATTCGTCTTTGGCTGTCTGGTTGCATGTTGTTTATGATTGAGGTTTTAGCCATAAAATATCTGAATAATATTGTTGAGCAAAGTCATCGAAAAGTGAAAGGTAAAATGCATCAATGTTTGGGTTGGAAGTCTTGGGAAGGTGCCGAATCAACGCTTGCTGGCGTTGAACTTTGGTTCATGATAAAGCAAGGGCAAATGAACACCACCGAAAAGATGAAACCATGGGAACAATTTTATTCTTTAGCCGCATAATTGTATCTGAGGGATCTTGCGCCCTCAAATCTTAGCTGCAAGCTCTCAGTTTGCGACAGAACCAAATATGTGTAATCGGCTATTACAAGCCGGCTCTAGGAGAACTAACTCGAAAACATATTGCTGCTCCTGCTTTTCCCTATCCCAAGTTCAGGTTAATCTACAAAGCCATGTTAATTGATCATGAATATGGCTCATGTTGTATGTGAAATAAAACCGTTTTTGTTCATGTGCCGAACCACGTATAAATGACTCCAAGCGAAATATTAGACAAGCTTGAAGTTGCACACTAGCTAAGCCATCAGGACTTAAGTCATCGGCACTTAAGTTAAATAGAACCTCAGACAGAACACGAATAATGTCTATCAGAGTCGGGTCGAGAAGCTAGAAGCGCAGGGCATAAACTCAGGTTTGAAATCAGACAATGGGATACTGGATCACTATGAATAAGCATTTTACATTTACGATTAACAGCATTTGTCTTGATGAAAATTATCATCCCTCAGACAAGACGCGTATCACGACCAACTTTGCTAATTTGGCCAGAGGAAGTCATCGCCAAGCGAACTTACGCAACGCGTTAAAGATGATTGATAACAGTTTTAATGCCTTAGCGCATTGGGATAACCCTAAAGGCGATCGTTATACTGTCGAACTTGAAATTATCTCCGTTAATTTGGATATTGACGGCAGCGGTCAAACCTTCCCATCGATTGAAGTTTTGAAAACCAATATTGTTGATCATAAAACCAATAAACGTATTGAAGGTATTGTCGGCAATAACTTTTCATCTTATGTACGCGATTATGACTTTAGCGTGTTACTGGCAGAACATAATAAGGGCCAAGCCAAATTTAGTATTCCAGATGATTTTGGTGGTCTACATGGCAAGCTATTTCAGTCTTTTGTTAATTCTGATGCTTATAAACAGAATTTTAATAAGCCACCGGTTATCTGTCTCAGTGTGTCGGATAATAAAACCTACCATAGAATTGAGAATCAGCATCCCGTATTAGGGGGTGAATATCAGCCAAATGAATCGTCTTTAACTGAGCAATATTTCAAAAAAATGGGCTTACAGGTGCGCTATTTTATGCCACCAAATAGTGTGGCGCCTTTAGCTTTTTATTTCTTTGGTGATTTACTCAATGATTACACCCATCTTGAGTTGATAAGCACCATCAGCACTATGGGAACTTTTCAAAAAATCTATCGCCCTGAGATTTATAATGCCAATGCTGTTGCAGGAAAATGCTATCAACCTAATTTGAAAAACTTGGATCATTCACTGACTCAAATTGTTTATGACCGAGCTGAACGTAGCCAATTGGCGAATGAGCAAGGCAAATTTGCAGCGGAGCACTTTATCAAACCATATCAAACGTTTTTTGAACAATGGTCTGCTAATTACGATTAGTTGCTCTGAGCCTAATCGTCACGCTCAATAATTAACCCAATACGGCATCATTATTATGACAACACGACTTAATAAAACATCGCTTAACCAGACACTGTTACCGACTTCAACTGCGGGCAGTTTGCCTAAACCTTTATGGCTTGCAGAGCCTGAAACACTTTGGTCTCCATGGAAATTGCAAGGAGAGGAATTAATTACCGGTAAACACGATGCACTGCGTTTGTCATTACAGGATCAACAGCTAGCGGGGATTGATATTGTCAGTGATGGCGAGCAAACGCGGCAACATTTTGTCACTACCTTTATTGAGCACTTCAACGGCGTTGATTTTTCAAAACGTAAAATCGTTAAAATTCGTGATCGCTATGATGCAAGCGTGCCCACGGTTGTCGGCCCAGTGAGCCGCCAAAAGTCGGTGTTTGTTGAAGATGCCAAATTTTTACGCAAGCAAACCACGCAACCGATTAAATGGGCGCTGCCTGGCCCAATGACCATGATAGATACGCTTTATGATGACCATTATAAAAGTCGCGAAAAGCTCGCTTGGGAATTTGCCAAAATTCTTAATGAGGAAGCCAAAGAATTAGAAGCGGCGGGTGTTGATATTATCCAATTTGATGAGCCTGCTTTTAATGTGTTTTTTGATGAGGTAAACGATTGGGGCATTGCGTGTTTAGAAAGAGCCATTGAAGGGCTTAAATGCGAAACTGCGGTACATATTTGTTATGGTTATGGCATCAAAGCCAATACAGATTGGAAAAAAACCTTGGGCTCAGAGTGGCGCCAATATGAAGAAGTGTTTCCTAAACTGCAAAAATCGAATATCGATATTATCTCGCTAGAATGTCACAACTCCCATGTGCCAATGGAGCTACTTGAACTCATTCGCGGTAAGAAAGTCATGGTCGGCGCGATTGATGTTGCCACCGACACGATTGAAACCGCAGAGGAAGTCGCTGACACCCTACGAAAAGCCCTTAAATTTGTCGATGCCGACAAGCTTTATCCTTGTACCAACTGTGGTATGACGCCTTTATCTCATCAAATCGCAAGAGGCAAACTCAACGCCTTAAGTGCAGGCGCAGAGATCGTCAGAAAAGAACTCTTGGCATTAAGATAAGACGTGTTAAGTGTTGCTGTTTTTTTTACAGCAGCATGTTTTATAGCAGCATGAATCCAGCTTTGTTGAAAGGGTATCGACGTCGGTATTAAAAAAAACGGGATTGGCAAATTGATGCCAATCCCGTTTTCATTTTTAAGCTCATGCATTTAGTGCTTGGGCTTAGCGCTTATTCGCCAAGCTTTGGTGTACGTGGCGGGATCATGCGCCTGTCACCTGTTGACTCAAATGCACCTGCAAATTTAAGCAGGTTATTATCGTCATAGGCGCGACCGGCGAAGGTCAAACCGACTGGCATGCCAATATCGGCCATCACGCCCATAGGCACAGTCACAGTCGGCACGCCTAAATGGCGAATCGCAAGGTTTCCGTTAGCGACCCAAACTCCGTTGCTCCAAGCTATATCGGCTGAAGCCGGATTCACATGGGCATCGGCAGGGCCCACATCTGCCACGGTTGGGAACAGCACGGCATCAAGCTTTAGCCCGTCCATCCAGTCTTCGAGATCTAGCTTACGCGTCTTCTCTAAGCCACGCAGACCATCGGGAATACTGTCGATCTGGTCATAGGATTTAAGACCACGCTTAGCCATGTTGACGTACTCTTCCATGCCTGCCGCTAAGTCACCTTCACGGTTAGGCAAGGTGCCCAAGTCGTGGGGGAAAATCAGATAGCCGTTAACATCTTCAAGCTTGTTGAGTTTAGGGTCATTGTTAGCACGCAGGAATTCATCGAATGCCCAACCTGAGAGTTCCCATAATTCATCATGGAGGAATTGAGGCGTGACGATACCGCGGTTAAACACTGTCGGCGCACCTGGGCGGTCGCCTTCACAATTTGATACCAGCGGGAAATCCACTTCAATCACTTCGGCGCCAGCGGCTTCTAAGGCTTTACGAGCCGCTTCCCATAGATCGATAACCGATTGGCGGGTATGAATACGTTGACCCGTTGGGCCGCCAATGCCCGGATTTTCGCTGGTGCCCGCCAATTCATCTTTATTGATGTACATGCGCGGCACACCAAAACGCTTACCCTTAAGTGTGTCTGCGCTAGCGGCCAGCGCCAGATAAGATTCTGGGCGAACTGTCGATGCTTTAGGGATTTGTACCCAAGGTTGCAGACGCCAGAGATCGCCACGGGTGATAGGATCGTCGGCCACAATCACATCCAGCACTTCAAGCATATCCGCCATAGTGCGAGTATAGGGCACGACGACATCCATGGTCGGCGTTAACGGCCAGTTACCGCGCACGGAAATCACGCCGCGAGACGGAGTGTAAGCACACAAACCGTTATTGGACGCAGGACCTCGACCGCTTGACCAAGTTTCTTCGGCAAGACCGAAAGCCGAATAACTTGCCGCCGTGCCTGTGCCCGCCCCATTGGAAGAGCCCGAAGCGAATGGTGCAGTAAGATACTCAGCATTGTATGGGCTTTCAGCGCGGCCATAGTGACCTCGCTGCATGCCGCCATTTGCCATGGGTGGCATATTGGTTTTGCCTAGGCAAATGGCACCCGCGGCGCGTAGGCGCTCAACGGCAAAGGCATCGTACTGGGCCACTAAATCTTTAAATGCTGGGCTGCCAGACGCCGCCGTCAGCCCCTTCACCAAATAGCTATCTTTGGCGGTATACGGAATACCCTCAAGTGGGCTTAAGGTTTCACCACGGGCGCGGCGCGCATCTGAGGCTTCGGCTTCTTTCAGCGCATCGGGATTGTGTACCACTAACGCATTGAGCTTAGTCTTTGTCGCAGGGCCGTCATACGCCTCAACCCGCGCGAGATACGACTTAACCAACTCCACTGCGGTGGTGTGGCCAGATTCGAGCGCAGCACGCAGCTCGGCAATGGAAACTTCAGTGACTTCAAACATCTTGCGCCCTCCCGCAGAAAGCCAATTGTGGTGTAATAACAGTGACATCAATCGTCATGCTGTTCTCCTTGGGTTACTTTCCAGCAGGGATTTGCTGAGTAATACAATGGATATTGCCGCCACCTAATAAAATCTCACGGGTTGGCACACCCACAATCTCATGCTCTGGGAAGATTTCCTGCAGTTTTTGGGCGGCGATATCATCGGTTGCAGGGTCAAGCAGTGGGAACACGATGCGATTATTGGTGATTAAAAAGTTCACATAAGAACCGGCTAAACGCTCACCCGCCGTGCGTGGCACGCCAGTGCCTTCGGTCACACCTTTTGATTCTTCTTCGGTGCAATACAGCGGCCCCGGTTGTGGCAATAGATGGATTTTTAACTTACGGCCTTTGGCATCCACGGTATTTTGCAAGACCTCTAGCGCCGCTTTTGAGCGTGGATATTGTGGATCAGTCTCATCATCGGTCCAGTGCAGAATGACTTCACCAGGACGGGCAAAACAGCACATATTGTCGATATGACCATCGGTCTCATCCATATACACGCCATCTTGCAACCAGATAAACTGCTTAACATTCAAATAGTCACGCAGTAAGTCTTCAATCTGTTCTTTTGTCAGTTCAGGGTTACGGTTGGCATTGAGTAAACATTCTGCACTCGTCATACAGGTGCCTTCACCATCGACATGGATGGAGCCACCTTCGAGGATCAGCGGCGCGCTGTAACGGGCAAAACCATGCTGCGCAAGCATTTGCTGCGCGACTTGCTCGTCCTTATCCCATGGGAAGTACAAACCACCGTTATGGCCGCCCCAAGCATTAAAACCCCAGTCAACACCACGGCATTCGCCATTATCATTCACAACTACGGTTGGCCCTGTATCGCGAGCCCAGCAATCGTTACTGTCCATTTCAACCAAGGTGACGTGCGATGGCATCACTTTTTGAGCTTCAGCTAAAAAGGCTTTAGGTACACCCATATACACGGGCGTTGCACCACCAATGGCATCGGCCACTTTAGCAAAGGTTGCTTGAGCATAAGCCCCAGCAGAGCGCCAATTATCGGGACGATATGGCCAAATCATCCATACGGCTTGCTGCGCCGCCCATTCGGCGGGCATATAAAAACCATCTTGTGATGGCTTAGTCGTTAACGGCGTGGCATCCACATTCGCGTTTGTCATGAATTTTGTCTCCAGTAATGCTCAAATCTATAAGGGAGTACGCCCCATTTTGGGCGACAGAATAGAAATACACCTAACATAATCAAATAAATCGAATGACCGTATTTATCACGCTGCGCTCATTACGAGCATTTATCACATGCATTCATCACATGTATAGTTAGGCCGAAATTGTTAGGTCTTCACTCAGTGAGTTTTAGCTTCATTGAAATATTGCTGCGTATCTTATCATTTAAGATGGCTTGCGCTAAATACTTGTATGCAGGACATAGATGAGAATTTATTGGGTCGTTAAATCGTCGATTTATTGCTCTTTGGGTGAATTTCACCACTACATGGCGCGAATGCACTTTTAGTTAAAATAAGACCTATTAAATAAGAACCCTAAGATCTGATCTCAGCATCAAAATAGCGCTTTTATTTTACCTCGCTTATCATCGCGTTATTATAGCCTTTTACTAACAAGCACTGCTGAGGCGTATTCTTTTTGTTCATCCTCAGTATTTAGCCTGTTTTAGCATTTATCTTTAAAGGAGGTAAGCATGACTTCCCACACTGCGCCATTAACTTCATTTTCAACCACGGAACCTTCTACAACGGGATTTTCTATAACAGATGTTGAGCCGCTGCTTAACATTATGGAAAAACTGCGTGATCCGCACACGGGTTGCCCGTGGGATAAAGCACAAACCTTTCAAACCATAGTGCCTTTTACTTTAGAGGAAGCCTATGAAGTTGCCGATACCATAGAGCGTTTAGCCTGGGATGAGTTGCCCGATGAACTTGGGGATTTATTATTTCAAATCGTATTTTATTGTCAGCTCGGTAAAGAGCAGGGGCTGTTTGATTTTGCCACAGTGATTGAGAAAATCAGCGACAAGTTGACCCGCCGTCATCCCCATGTGTTTGGCGAACAAAATCCGCAAATAGGCGATAGCGCCCAAGCAATGAAAGCCAATTGGGAGGCGATAAAAGCGACTGAGCGTGAACAAAAGGCCCAGCAAGTGGCGGGTAAAACCCAAACTGATACAGTGGTTTCTGCGTTAGACAATATTCCGCGTACCCAACCTGCGCTGTCGCGCTCAATCAAAATTCAGCAAAGGGTGGCGCGAGTCGGTTTCGATTGGGCCGAACTTGAACCTGTGGTCGCTAAAATCCATGAAGAAATCGATGAAGTCTTGCATGAAGTGAATCAAGACGAGCAAGACCAAGCTAAAGTGCAGTCCGAAATGGGCGACTTGCTGTTTGCCGTGGTGAATTTAGCTCGCCATCTTAAGGTCGATCCAGAACAAGCGTTGCGCCAAGCTAACCTTAAATTTGAACGCCGTTTTCGCGGTGTAGAACAGTTGGCGAGTGACAGCGGTAAAAGCATGGAAGAGCACACATTAATGGAGCTCGATGCCTATTGGGACCAAGTAAAAGCGATGGAGACGAGATAAACGGCAAATTATCCCGATTGGTGTTTGTCGAATCGCGCCGCCTTTGGTATACTACTGCCCCGTCCTAGTGCTTTCTTACAAGCACGTATTTTCAAACTCATTTTCTCAGGTTCAGCATGACTACAAGGTATATCTTCGTTACTGGTGGCGTTGTTTCATCACTAGGTAAAGGCATTGCAGCAGCATCATTAGCTGCAATTTTAGAGGCCCGCGGTCTCAATGTAACCATCATGAAACTGGACCCTTACATTAACGTTGATCCGGGTACCATGAGCCCAACCCAACATGGCGAAGTATTTGTTACTGAAGACGGTGCAGAAACAGATCTCGACTTGGGTCACTACGAGCGTTTCATTCGTACTAAGATGAATCGTCGTAACAACTTCACTACCGGTCGTATTTACGAAGAAGTATTACGTAAAGAACGTCGTGGCGATTATTTGGGCGCAACCATTCAGGTTATCCCACACATCACTAATGCGATTAAAGAAAAAGTATTAGCCGGTGGCGAAGGCCATGATGTCGCTATCGTCGAAATCGGCGGTACTGTGGGTGATATCGAATCCTTGCCGTTCCTAGAGTCTATCCGTCAGCTCGGTGTTGAGCTGGGTCGTGATCGTACTCTTTTCATGCATTTAACCTTAGTGCCTTTCTTAGGTGCTGCTGGCGAAGTGAAAACTAAGCCAACTCAACACTCAGTGAAAGAGCTGCGTTCTATCGGTATTGCACCAGATGTGTTGGTTTGCCGTGGTGACCGTGCGATTCCTGCTAATGAAAAAGCCAAAATCTCGCTGTTCTGTAACGTCGAAGAGCGTGCGGTTATTTCATTAAAAGATGTTGATAGTATTTATAAAATCCCAGCTTTGTTACGTTCACAAGGTTTGGATGACTTAGTGGTTAAGCGTTTCGGTTTAGAATGCCGTGAAGCGGATCTGTCTGAGTGGGAAAATGTTATTTATCAAGAAGCTAATCCAAACGGCGAAGTCGTTATTGGTATGGTGGGTAAATACATTGAACTGCCAGATGCCTATAAGTCAGTCAACGAAGCATTAAAACACGCAGGCCTTAAAAACCGCGTATCAGTGACCATCAAGTATATTGATTCACAAACCGTAGAAGCTAAAGGCGAAGAAGTCTTACAGGGCTTAGACGGTATCTTAGTACCAGGCGGTTTTGGCGAGCGTGGTGTTGAAGGTAAGATACTGGCGGCAAAATTTGCCCGTGAAAACAATTTACCGTATTTCGGTATTTGTTTAGGTATGCAAGTTGCCTTGATTGAATTTGCGCGTAATGTTGCAGGTATGGCTGATGCACATTCAACTGAATTCAATAAAGAAACACCGTTCCCAGTGGTGGGTTTGATCACTGAATGGATTGACGAAGAAGGTAATGTTGAGCAGCGCCATGAGGCGTCTGACTTAGGTGGCACTATGCGTTTAGGCGCTCAATTGTGTCATTTACTCGAGGGTTCAAAAGCGGCTCAAGCCTACAAAGGCAACAGCTGTGTAGAACGTCACCGTCACCGTTACGAAGTGAACAACAAATACAGAGAGCGTTTAGAGCAAGCTGGCATGATCTTCAGCGGTTTGTCTTCTGATCGTAAACTGGTGGAAATGATCGAATTAAAAGATCACCCATGGTTTGTTGCAGGTCAATTCCATCCTGAATTCACCTCAACTCCGCGCGATGGTCACCCATTGTTCGAAGGGTTTATTGCTGCGGCAAGTGCGCATCAAAAACGTGACCTGAAGTAAGAATATTTGAGGCCGGACCCGCGACAGTGGGGCCGGCCTTTTGTTACACTCATCAGACTTGAAACATAAGAACTTAATACCTCTGGGTATAAACAGCATGCGTACTAGTTGCATCTGTATGGACGCAAACCGTAAATGGAATTTTGTTATTTTCCGCGGTATGTGACTTCCATTTATTCCCATAGGTATTGGTTTTTTCTTTTATCTTTAAACTTAAATCGAGGGTGTTATGGCTAAGATTATTAACGTGATTGGTCGCGAGATTATGGATTCTCGTGGTAACCCAACTGTTGAAGCCGAAGTGCATTTAGAAGGTGGTTTTGTGGGTATGGCTGCGGCGCCTTCTGGCGCATCTACCGGTAGCCGCGAAGCGTTAGAATTACGTGATGGCGATAAGAGCCGTTATTTAGGCAAAGGCGTATTAACCGCTGTTGCTAACGTAAACGGTGTCATCCGCGCTGCATTATTAGGCAAAGATGCGACGGCACAAGCTGAGCTTGATCAAATCATGATCGACTTAGATGGCACAGAAAACAAAGACAAGTTAGGCGCAAACGCGATTCTGGCTGTGTCTTTAGCGGCTGCTAAAGCAGCTGCAGCATCTAAAGGTATTCCTTTATACGCGCATATCGCTGAATTAAACGGTACACCAGGCCAATATTCTATGCCTGTGCCTATGATGAACATCTTAAACGGTGGCGAGCACGCGGATAACAACGTTGATATCCAAGAATTCATGGTGCAACCTGTTGGCGCGAAAACTTTCCGTGAAGCACTGCGCATGGGCGCTGAAATTTTCCATACGCTGAAAAAAGTATTGCACGACAAAGGCCTAAGCACTTCTGTGGGTGACGAAGGTGGTTTTGCACCTAACTTAGCGTCAAACGCTGATGCGTTAGCCATTATCAAAGAAGCGGTTGAACTGGCTGGTTACAAGTTAGGTACTGATGTGACGTTAGCGCTGGATTGCGCTGCATCTGAATTCTACAAAGACGGCAAATACGATTTAGCGGGCGAAGGCAAAGTCTTCGACTCGAATGGTTTCTCTGATTTCTTAAAATCATTGGCTGACCAATACCCAATCGTGTCTATCGAAGATGGCTTAGACGAATCAGATTGGGATGGTTGGGCTTACCAAACTCAAATCATGGGCGACAAGATCCAATTAGTGGGCGACGATTTATTCGTTACTAACACTAAAATCTTAACCCGTGGTATTGAAAACGGTATTGCTAACTCAATCCTTATCAAGTTTAACCAAATTGGTTCATTGACTGAGACTTTAGCGGCTATTCGTATGGCGAAAGAAGCGGGTTATACCGCCGTGATTTCACACCGTAGTGGTGAGACTGAAGATTCAACCATTGCTGACTTAGCCGTGGGTACTGCTGCTGGTCAAATCAAAACCGGTTCACTGTGTCGTTCTGACCGTGTCGCTAAATACAACCAATTGCTGCGCATCGAAGAGCAATTAGGTGAAAAAGCCCCATACCGTGGTTTGAAAGAGATCAAAGGTCAGGCGTAATTTAATATTTGATGTAAAAAGGCCACCACTTGGTGGCCTTTTTTGTTGTACTATCTGCTGTATATTTTTTTAATCCAAGATACTGACGCTAATTCCTCCATGAAATTTTTTGTCATTGCACTCATAGTGCTACTCGGTGTACTGCAATTCCGTCTTTGGTCGGGAGGTAATAGTCTTCCTGAATATTTCGTTCTGCAAAAACAAATTGCCGCCCAGCAAGAAGGTAACGCCAAACTCAATGAGCGTAACCAAGTGCTGAAGGAAGAAATCATCGATCTGAAAAGTGGTACAGAAGCCATCGAAGAGCGCGCACGTAACGAACTTGGCATGGTTAAAGAAGGCGAGACCTTCTATCGCGTCGTGGGTGGTGAGCGCTCGGTATCGAGTCCATCTCAGTAATATGGAGTTAGGATGACAGAGCTAGGACATTTAGATCTTGGATTAAATGAACAATCCAATCCCGATAGCCAATCTGATCTGGTAACACAAATTGAATTGCAGCGCCAAGCTGAGCATGTCACTCAAGCTGTGGTTGCCATCGTTCCAGCTGCGGGCATAGGTAGCCGTATGGGCGCCGACAGACCTAAGCAATATCTTGAGGTGTGCGGCCAGAGTATTCTTGCTCATACCTTAGATAAGCTCTTGTCCCATCCGCACATTTCTCAAGTGATCGTCGCCTTACATTCGAACGATACTATCTTCGATACCTTGCCACAGGCCGTGCACCCCAAATTGATTACAGTATTAGGTGGCGGTGAGCGCGCTGATTCTGTGTTGGCGGCGCTGCAAATTGCGCCCGAGCACAGTTGGGCCTTAGTGCATGATGCGGCAAGACCTTGTTTAACCGCGACAGATATCGACAAGTTACTCGCATCCAGAGTGCAATTTCCCCAAGGTGCTATTTTGGCAATGCCTGTACGCGATACCATGAAGCGCGCGAATAAACAGGGTGAAATCAGTGCCACTGTGTGTCGCGATAATTTATGGCATGCATTGACGCCGCAGTTATTTCCAGCGCAGCAATTAAAAAATTACCTCAATGCGGCTCTGGCTGCAGGTGCGGTAGTCACAGATGAGGCTTCGGCGATGGAATGGGCGGGGATATCACCCGGACTCGTTTCTGGCCGTGCTGATAATATAAAAGTAACGCATCCCGACGATTTAGGGCTAGCCGAACTGTTTTTGATGCGTGCCGTTAAATAGTCATAATCAAAGTAAAATAATACGTTAGGAATATTAAATGAAAATCCGTATCGGCCATGGTTTCGATGTGCATAAATTTGGTGCGGCGCGGCCACTTATCCTTTGTGGCGTGGAAGTACCCTATGAAACAGGCCTAGTCGCACATTCAGATGGTGATGTGGTACTGCATGCGATTTCCGATGCCATCCTCGGTGCTTTAGCGCTCGGTGACATAGGCAAACATTTCCCCGATACCGATGCCGCCTATAAGGGGGCTGATAGCCGCGTATTGCTGCGTCATTGCTATGCTTTAGCGAGGGAGAAAGGCTTTGTGCTCGGCAATCTTGACGTCACTATCATAGCCCAAGCTCCTAAAATGGCACCGCACATAGAGGCAATGCGCCAGATATTAGCCGCCGATTTAACCGCGGAACTTGGCGATATTAATGTCAAAGCGACCACGACTGAACAGCTTGGATTTACCGGGCGTAAAGAAGGTATTGCGGTAGAAGCCGTGGTACTTATGGCCCGCAAACACGATTAACTTAAGAGTAAAAAAGTCCCATGAGCGAATTACATTATCTGTATGGTAAGCCTTTAGGTACAGCAGATCTAAGAACCCAAAATAGCGATTTTATCGTGAAAGAGATTTTGCCTTTTAGCCCGACGGGTGAAGGTGAACATCATATGCTGCATGTACGCAAAGAAGGGCTAAATACAGTACAAGTCGCTGAAATGATCGCTAAGTTTGCTAAGGTGCATCCAAAGGAAGTGACCTACGCTGGGCAAAAAGATAAAAATGCCATCACAGAACAATGGTTCGGTGTGCGTATTCCTGGTAAAGAAACGCCTGCTTGGAAGGATCTCAATAGCGAGCGTTTGACCATATTATCGAGCAGCCGCCACAGCAAGAAACTGCGAATTGGTGCCTTAGTCGGTAACCGCTTTATTCTTACCCTGAGAAATGTCACCCAAGTGGAAGACATTATCAGTCGTATCGAAAAGGTCGCTCAAGTGGGCGTGCCCAATTACTTTGGTGAGCAGCGCTTTGGTCACGATGGCAAAAACTTAGTGTTTGGTCGCCAAATGATGGCGGGTAAAAAAGTGAAAGACAGAAATAAGCGCAGCATGTATTTGTCTGCCGTGCGCTCAAATCTGTTTAACACTGTGGTGTCATATCGTTTAGCCAACCATGGCACTAAGCCTTTAGCGGGTGATTGTGTGATGTTAGCGGGCAGCAAAAGCTTCTTTGTTACGCCTGAATGGGATCTCATCGTATTGAAGCGTCTGATTGAAAAAGACATTCAACTTTCTGCACCATTGTGGGGGCGCGGCATGATGTTACCCCAAGGTGAAGCTGCTGCGGTGGAAACCTTAGCCATGAGTGAGTTAGCTGACGATTGCTATGGTTTAGAGCACGCCGGATTAGAGCAAGAACGCCGTCCGTTACTGCTTGAGCCCCAAGGCCTTAAATATGAACAAACCGCCGATGGCTTAGTGCTGGAGTTTGTGTTGCCTGCGGGCAGTTTTGCCACATCCTTGTTGAGAGAGTTGGTTAATTATCAAGATGTTAAAGAGCAGCAATGGCAAGCGACATTGGTGCAGGAGCCTGCGCCTGAGGTAATTAACGCTAACGTAGTGGCTAACATTGATACTGTTAAGACTGAAGCAGAGTCATGATCCGTATCCTTGTTAGCAATGACGATGGGATTAATGCTCCAGGTATCAAAGCCTTATCTGAGGCTTTGGCTGAAATTGCGACAGTGCTGACTGTGGGGCCGGATCGAAATTGCTCTGGTGCGAGCAACTCATTAACCTTGACTAATCCATTAAGAATTAATAGGTTAGATAATGGCTATATTTCCGTTCACGGTACACCGACAGATTGCGTTCATTTGGCTATCCGAGAATTATGTGATGGCGAACCTGATATGGTGGTGTCTGGCATCAATGCGGGGGCAAATATGGGTGATGACACCTTATATTCGGGGACAGTTGCCGCCGCGATGGAAGGACGCTTTTTAGGTTTTCCTGCAATAGCGATTTCGCTTAATGGCCGTAAATTCGAACATTATCAATCGGCTGCTGTTTATGCTCGGCGGATAGTTCAAGGTTTGTTGGCCCAGCCTTTGGCAAAAGATCAGATCTTAAATGTGAATGTGCCTGACTTGCCACTTGATCAAATTAAAGGGATCAAAGTGACTCGCCTCGGTGCTCGTCATAAGGCCGAAGGCATAGTGCGAACGCAAGATCCTGCCGGACGTGAAATCTTCTGGCTTGGTCCACCGGGACAAGAGCAGGATGCCACAGAGGGCACTGATTTTCATGCTATCGCCAATGGCTATGTTTCAATTACGCCCTTGACGGTTGATTTAACCGCCTACGGACAACTAACGGCATTGCAAAATTGGGTAGATAAAATATGACTCGAGTTGCCTTAACATCGGCGGTGAATTTAGCTAAAAAGCTTCAAGATGCGGGGATCCGTAATCAAGCCGTGTTAAAGGCGATATCGCATACGCCGCGAGAAATGTTTCTCGATAATGCGCTAGCCCATAAAGCCTATGAAAATACGGCTTTGCCAATTGGACAAGGGCAAACCATTTCGCAGCCTTATATCGTTGCCCGTATGAGCGAACTCTTACTGCACAAGATGCCACAGCGAGTGCTAGAAGTGGGGACGGGATCGGGCTATCAGGCAGCCATTTTGGCTCAATTGGTGCCTCAGCTTTGTACTATCGAACGGATCAAAGGTTTACAAATTCAAGCAAGACAGCGTTTAAAACGATTAGATTTGCATAATGTGTCGTTTAAATATGGTGATGGTTGGTTGGGATGGGCTAATCGTAGTCCGTTCGATGCCATTATGGTGACTGCGGCGGCGGCGACTATACCAGAAGCTTTGCTGTCTCAGTTGGCTGATGGAGGGGTGTTAGTCTTACCTGTGGGAGAGGATACTCAGCAATTGATGCGTATTACGCGCACTGCTGACCGCTTTAGTTCTGAAACCATTGAAACGGTTAAATTTGTACCTTTAATTAATGGAGAGTTAGCTTAACCTTGTGTTGTGCTACTGTGTTAAGCGAAGTGCTTGTTTTGCACAGAAGGCGTCATTTTTTCATCATAAACAGTAATACAACCTTACCAAGGAGTTTTTATTGTTGAATGCGGGTTTACTCTTAAACCTTTGCTTTATATTTCTGCTTGTAGGCTGTAGCTTTCAGGCCAGCAGACCCGCACCCGTCGAAAATATTTCCCATAGCTACTCTAAAAATAGCAAAGGCCACATTAAATCGAATTCATATAAAGTTAAAAAAGGCGACACTCTCTACTCTATTTCTTGGGCTGCAGGGAAAGACTTTTCTGAAATAGCTAAACTTAATCAATTAGATAACCCTTATACAATTTACCCTGGACAGATTTTATATTTAGCTAATGCTAAATCTAGTAACCAATCAAAATCTACGACTTTAGATGGAAATATAACGGGTAATTCAGATGCTAACTCAAGTAAAAGTGATAAAAAACAATTAGATGATAAGATTTATCAGTCTAATGCTAAGTCAAGTGACGATCTGAAAAAAACACTTGATCAGAAAGCTAAGCCCGCGTACCTTGTAACAAGTTCCCAACAAAATGTTAACCGGCTAATGGTTCCACCCACCTCAACACTGCCAGCCAGTGTGAGTCAGTGGCAGTGGCCAGTAAGAGGGAAGTTAATCGGAACTTATTCTGCCAATGAGCAGGGAAATAAAGGTATTAAGATCGCGGGAAATCGGGGAGATATCATCAAAGCTGCTGCAGATGGGCGGGTGGTATACGCAGGAAGTGCTCTTAGGGGTTACGGTAATTTAGTGATTATTAAACATAGTGACGATTACCTTAGTGCTTATGCTCATACGGACAAGATCTTAGTCAAAGAAAAGCAACATGTCCTCGCAGGGCAGACTGTTGCAAAAATGGGCAATACAGGTGCCAATCGGGTAATGTTACATTTTGAAATTCGTTACCATGGACAGTCTGTAAACCCACTTACTTATTTACCTAAACAATGATTGTTTGGGGGCCTTGTTGGCAAATGGAGGATAGGAAATTGCACTAATTCAGCAGTTTAATTAGGTTTGGGAGATTTGATCATGAGCCGCATAAATAGCACTGCCGCAGAAGCACTAGTAGATTTTTCCGTAGAAACCGTAGACTTTGATCTTGAAAAAGAAGAAGTTGCCACCGATCTAGTCCAAGAGCTAGGAATAGAACAACAGGTCCAAGATGACCTGCAAAAAAATCTTGATGCCACTCAACTTTATCTAGGTGAGATTGGTTTTTCCCCACTGCTTAGCGCAGAAGAAGAAGTTTACTTTTCCCGTAAGGCCTTAAAAGGTTGTGCAAAATCCCGTAATCGCATGATCGAAAGTAATTTACGTCTCGTCGTAAAAATTGCACGTCGTTACAATAACCGCGGCTTAGCACTGCTTGATCTTATCGAAGAGGGTAATTTAGGTTTAATTCGTGCCGTAGAAAAGTTTGATCCAGAAAGAGGTTTTCGTTTTTCAACCTATGCGACTTGGTGGATCAGACAGACGATTGAACGCGCTATCATGAACCAAACTCGTACTATTCGTTTGCCTATTCATGTTGTTAAAGAACTCAACGTATACTTGCGTACTGCCCGTGAGTTAGCACAAAAACTGGATCATGAACCTACAGCGGAAGAAATTGCTGAAAAACTGCAAGTTTCTAGCTCTGATGTGAGCCGCATGCTTAAGCTGAATGAAAAAATTACCTCTGTTGATACGCCTTTGGGGGGCGATAACGAGAAAGCATTATTAGATGTATTGGCCGATGATGATAGTGTTGGCCCTGACTATAAAGTGCAAGATGAAGACATCTCTAACTCTGTGGTGAAATGGCTTAACGAGTTGAACACAAAACAAAGAGAAGTATTAGCCCGTCGTTTTGGTTTGTTAGGTTATGAACCTTCTACGCTTGAAGATGTGGGGGCTGAAATTGGTTTAACCCGTGAACGTGTTCGTCAAATCCAAGTGGAAGCATTAAAACGCTTACGTGATTTATTGGGTTCTCAAGGTTTATCTGTTGAAGCTTTATTTAGAAACTAATATCTGTCTTCTGGTGCCTTTCAGAGAAGCTATCCAAAAAATGTACTTAGTGTGAGATCTCGTCATAAAGTAAAACGCCCACTATAGAGTGGGCGTTGTTATTTTTAGGCTTTTATTTAGATCACCTGATGTCTAGCTCAAGCGTTTCAGTTCATAGAGCAAATCAAGCGCCTGTTTTGGCGTTAAGTTATCGGGATTAATGCTACTTAATTTAGTCAAAGCTGGATTTTCAACCGGTTCAGGTAAAGCGAGTAAGCTTTGAATGGGCGTCCTCGTTCCTTCTGGTTGATGATCGCGACTCTCCAATTGCTGCAATTTATGTTTCGCTGCTTTAATCACTTTGTTTGGCACGCCGGCAAGCGCCGCAACTTGTAAGCCGTAGCTTTTACTGGCGGCGCCTTCTTGTACTGCATGCATAAAGGCGATGGTATCATCGTGCTCTATGGCATCAAGGTGCACATTGTAAACACCTGCCATTAAGTCAGGTAATTGAGTTAGCTCAAAATAATGGGTGGCGAATAGGGTCATAGCCCCTACTTGCTGGGCTAAATATTCCGCCGCCGACCAAGCTAGTGATAAACCATCATAGGTGGATGTTCCACGGCCGATTTCATCCATTAACACTAAACTACTGGCAGTGGCATTGTGCAGGATGTTGGCAGTTTCAGTCATTTCTACCATAAAGGTTGAGCGGCCAGAGGCCAGATCGTCTGATGCGCCAATACGGGTAAAGATGCGATCAATCGGGCCAATCAGGGCGCGATCTGCTGGAACAAAACAACCAATATGGGCCATCAGTGTAATCAAGGCGACTTGGCGCATATAGGTTGATTTACCGCCCATGTTAGGTCCAGTCACAATCAACATACGTCGTTGATTATGTAAGATTACTGGGTTAGCGATAAACGGCGTTTGGCTAACACGCTCCACCACTGGATGGCGACCTGCGTCTATTTGTACGCCGATATCTTGGCTCAGCTCTGGACAAGTGTAGCCCAAGGTTTCGGCACGCTCGGCAAAGTTACTCAGTACATCAAGCTCAGCCGCAGCTCTAGCAAAAGCCTGTAATTCATGTAATTTCGGCAGAATAAGATCGAATAACTGTTCCCATAACTGCTTTTCGAGTGCCAGGGCTTTACCTTGGCTCGAGAGGACTTTTTCTTCGTATTCTTTAAGTTCAGGCGTGATATAACGCTCCATATTCTTAAGTGTTTGGCGTCGTTGATAATTGAGCGGTACTTGTGAGGATTGCAGGCGGCTTACTTCGATGTAATAGCCGTGTACGCGGTTATAGCCGACTTTAAGTGTATTGATGCCAGTACGTTCTTTTTCTCTGGCTTCAAGTTGTACTAAGTAATCACTCGCTCCTTCGCTCAGACCGCGCCATTCATCTAGTTCGCTGTTGTAGCCTTCACGGATCACCCCGCCATCGCGGATAAGCATAGGTGGATTATCGACTATCGCGCGCTCAAGTAGGGCTTGCTCAGCGGGGAACTCGCCTAAGTGTTGACGCAATTGAGTCGTGTGCGGCGCGCTCAGTGTACTTAAACTCTGTTGTAATTCAGGCAATAAGCCCAGAGCTTGACGTAAACGTGCAAAGTCCCTTGGACGGGCAGTGCGCAGGGCTAACCTTGCCATGATACGTTCGATATCGCCAAGTGCCTTTAACTGCTCATGCAAACCTTCGTGGGCTGCGGTATCGAGGAGTTCAGTCACCGCCTGTTGGCGCGCCTTAATTTGCTTAGGATCTCGCAGAGGCTGATGGATCCAGCGTTGTAACATACGACTGCCCATAGGCGTTGCCGTGTTATCTAATACTGCGGCTAAGGTATTATCGCGGCCACCGGCAAGGTTTTGAGTGAGTTCTAGATTTCGGCGAGTTGCCGCATCGAGTACTATGCTATCGGTTTGATTGAAGCGGATAATGGCATTGATATGGGGCAGTGCCGTGCGCTGTGTGTCTTTGACATATTGCATCAAGCAACCCGCAGCTTGCAGTGATAAACGTGCATCTGCGATACCAAAACCATGTAAGTCTTTAGTGCCAAACTGAGCTAGCAGTAACTTGATACTCGTATCGTAATCAAATTCCCATTCAGGGCGACGACGTTTACCTTTAAAACCGTTAAGTAGACCTAGTTCGCCAAAGTCTTCACTGTAGAGAATTTCAACGGGATTAGTGCGTTGCAATTCTGCTTCTAATGACTCTCGCGTGTCGAGCTCTGCAATCACAAAACGTCCGGATGAAACATCTAATGTGGCATAACCAAAACCAACTTTACCTTGATAAACCGCGGCTAACAGATTGTCTTGGCGTTCTTGTAGCAACGCTTCGTCGGTTAAAGTGCCTGGCGTGACAATTCGCACCACTTTACGTTCTACTGGCCCTTTAGATGTCGCGGGATCGCCAATCTGTTCGCAAATCGCAACTGATTGACCAATTTGAACTAATTTTGCAAGATAGCCTTCCACAGCATGGTAAGGAAGCCCCGCCATCGGAATAGGATCGCCACCACTTTTACCGCGCGCAGTGAGTGAAATGCCTAACAGCTCAGAAGCGCGTTTAGCATCGTCATAAAACAACTCGTAGAAGTCACCCATGCGATAAAACAGCAACATATCGTGATGTTCTGCTTTCATCGTCAAGTACTGACGCATCATAGGAGTATGTTTTTCTAAATCATCGGTATCAATTACATTCATTAAATCGTTATCGTCCGTTGTGGCTGCCTAAAGGCGATACAGTTTGTGTGGTTAAGGGTGATTAAGCGCTATGGAAGCGGAAGACTGCTGTACAATTTTCAGCTAAAAAGACCACGCAAAATTTGTTGCGCCAATCTTAGCAATAATTTAGCGAAAATTGAGCCCTTAACGATGGATATTGATCAAAGGGAGCTATTATCTGATTTGATATTCGCTAAAACCTTGGCCATATTAAAAATCCTATCAGCTAAAAATAATTCAGTCACAGGTCTTGATACTGTATGATTGTACAGTATACTAGTCAGCAGAATTAAGACAAAAAGCGCGGCTTTTTGAATTACCCGTTTGTAAATTGAATATCACTTTTGACAGCTTAATGCTTGTCTTGATGAGGGAACAGGAATGAAGGTCGATCCAAATAAAGAGAAAGCACTTGCTGCGGTATTGATCCAAATTGAGAAACAATTTGGTAAAGGCTCCATCATGAAGCTGGGCGAAGATCGCTCTATGGATGTTGAGACCATTTCTACCGGTTCTCTGTCTCTGGACGTTGCTTTAGGTGCTGGCGGTTTGCCAATGGGTCGTATCGTTGAGATCTATGGTCCTGAATCATCAGGTAAAACAACACTGACTTTAGAAGTGATTGCGGCAGCGCAACGTGAAGGCAAAACCTGTGCCTTTATCGATGCAGAGCATGCACTAGACCCTATTTATGCTAAAAAATTGGGCGTAGATATTGATAACCTGCTGTGTTCGCAACCGGATACTGGCGAGCAAGCGCTTGAGATTTGTGATGCTTTAACTCGCTCAGGTGCTGTTGACGTTATCGTAGTCGACTCAGTGGCGGCATTAACGCCTAAAGCTGAAATCGAAGGCGAAATTGGTGATTCTCACATGGGCCTAGCGGCGCGTATGATGAGCCAAGCTATGCGTAAACTTGCGGGTAACTTAAAGCAATCTAACACCTTACTTATCTTCATCAACCAAATTCGGATGAAGATTGGTGTGATGTTCGGTAACCCAGAAACGACAACCGGTGGTAACGCGCTGAAGTTTTATGCTTCTGTTCGTCTAGACATTCGCCGCACTGGTGCGATTAAAGACGGCGATGAAGTGGTCGGTAACGAAACTCGCGTTAAAGTGGTGAAAAACAAGGTTGCAGCGCCGTTTAAGCAGGCTGAGTTCCAAATCCTTTATGGCCAAGGTATTAACCGTACTGGTGAGTTAGTAGACTTAGGCGTAGCCCATAAGTTGATTGAAAAAGCGGGCGCTTGGTACAGTTATAAAGGCGATAAAATCGGCCAAGGTCGTGCTAATGCTGGCAAATATCTGACTGAAAACCCTGCTATTGCTGCTGAAATTGACAAGACGCTACGTGAGTTGCTTTTGAGTAATCCGAGTGCCTTGGCTGCCAAAGCTGATGATAGTACTGAGGACAATATTGATTTAGAGACAGGCGAAGTATTCTGAGTCAGTCAGCCCATCAAATTGCGGTCGCGCTGTTAGCGCGCCGCGATTATTCCCGTTTACAAATCCGCGATAAATTGCTCGAAAAAGGTTTCGAACTTAACGATATCGAACCTGTACTCGATGCTTGCGAATCCTCCGGTTTTATTAATGATGCTCGTTATGCCGAACTGTTGGTGCGTAGCCACATCAGTCGAGGCCACGGTGCAATACGCATCCGCCAAGCAATCGCACAGAAAGGCTTATCTAAAGACTGCATTGAAGCCGCTTTGGTTAATTGTGATTGTGATTGGTTTGAGCTAGCAAAAGATAAAGCCACCAAAAAATACGGCATTCCCCGTGTGACAGAAGTGAAGGGCTCTAAAGCTCGGGATCTGATCGCAAAGGAAAAGGCCAAACGAGTGCGTTTTTTAATGGGCCAAGGCTTTAGCTACGATCAAATCACTTACGCACTAGATTCAGATCCCAATGATCTCGATGAAGATTATTAAATTTGGAGCTAAGACTGTAAAAGCTCATCTAAATATCATCAATGGGTATTGTCAATTTCATACTTCACATTAGACTCACTTGCTTAAATATTGTCCGTGCCGCGATAAACTTACACCGTCTTTATTTGTGCTTTATCCTGTCGTTTTGCTTCTAGTGACTCTGGTGTGGGCGATTCACGCTAAAATATTAAATTCCTGATGTGTATATCACCAATCAAGACTGGTCGTCCTTCCTTAGTCTGCTTATAATGCTGGGCAAATAGAAATACGGCTAGCCTAAGGCGTAGCTGGTAATGCTTACCCAATTCAGGATGATTTCATGTATCAAACTACAGCAGAGCTCAGAAGCGCTTTCCTCGAATTTTTCCGCAGCAATGGTCATCAAGTTGTGGACAGTAGTTCATTAGTGCCAGGCAACGATCCCACACTTTTATTTACCAATGCAGGCATGAACCAGTTCAAGGACGTGTTTCTTGGCATGGACAAACGCAATTATACGCGTGCGACCACTGCTCAACGTTGTGTACGCGCCGGTGGTAAACATAACGATTTGGATAACGTTGGCTACACAGCACGTCATCACACCTTTTTCGAAATGCTAGGTAACTTCAGTTTTGGAGATTATTTCAAAGAAGAAGCGATTCGTTTGGGCTGGACTTTTTTAACTGAAACGTTAAAGCTGCCGAAGGAACGTCTGTGCGTCACTATTTATCAGACAGATGATGAAGCCTATGAAATCTGGAATAAAAAAATTGGTGTCGCTGCCGAGAACATCATACGCATCGGTGACAATAAAGGTGCTGCATTTGCGTCAGATAACTTCTGGCAAATGGGTGATACCGGTCCTTGTGGTCCATGTACTGAGATTTTTTATGATCATGGTGATCATATTTGGGGCGGACGTCCTGGCAGTCCTGAAGAAGATGGTGATCGTTTCATCGAAATCTGGAACATCGTTTTCATGCAGTACAACCGTCAAGCATCGGGTGAAATGTTACCTTTGCCTAAGCCCTCGGTTGATACAGGCATGGGGATTGAGCGTATTGCTGCGATTATGCAGGGCGTACATTCTAACTACGAAATCGATATTTTCCGTACTTTGATTGCTAAAGCCGCAGAGGTCATTGGTGTTAGTGACTTATCTGAAAAGTCGCTGCGAGTCATTGCCGATCATATCCGTTCATGTGCATTTTTAATTGCCGATGGCGTTATGCCGTCGAACGAAGGCCGTGGTTATGTGTTGCGCCGTATTATTCGCCGCGCTGTTCGCCATGGTAACAAGTTAGGTGCGACCGAAGCTTTCTTCTACAAGCTGGTTCCGTCTTTGATTGCGGTGATGGGCGATGCAGCAAAAGGGTTAGCTGAGACTCAAGCGATTGTTGAAAAGGCACTGAAAGCGGAAGAAGAGCAATTTGCCCGTACGCTTGAACGTGGCTTAGGCATTTTAGATACTGCCTTAAACGAGTTGAAAGGTGACACCTTAGACGGTGAAACCGTATTTAAGCTGTATGACACCTATGGCTTCCCAATGGATTTGACCGCTGATGTCTGCCGTGAGCGCAACATCATTGTCGATGAAGCAGGTTTTGAAGTCGCCATGGCTGAGCAACGTAGCCGCGCACAAGCTGCCGGTAACTTTGGTGCAGATTATAACGCTGCGCTGAAAATTGATGCTGAAACTGCATTTAGTGGTTACACCGAATTAGCGGGTCAAGCTAAGGTCACCGCGATTTATCAAAGTGGTGAGTCAGTGACGGCGATCAAAGCGGGTGATGAAGCCGTTGTCGTGCTCGATGTAACCCCTTTCTACGCGGAATCTGGCGGTCAAGTAGGCGATAAAGGCCAATTGGTTGCGAACGGTATTGAGTTTACGGTAAACGATACGCAAAAGTATGGTCAAGCAACGGGCCATCAAGGTGTTTTGGCTACAGGTAGCTTGAGCGTTGGCCAAGTTATTGAAGCGAAAGTGGACAAAAAACTGCGTCACCGTACTCAGTTAAACCATTCTGTTACGCATTTACTGCATGCCGCGCTGCGTCAGGTGCTCGGTACTCATGTTTCGCAAAAAGGTTCTTTGGTTGATCCTGAGCGTTTACGTTTTGACTTCTCCCATTTCGAAGGCGTAAAAGCTGCTGAATTAAAAGAAGTTGAAGAATTAGTTAACACTCAAATTCGTCGTAACCATGAGCTGAAAACCGCTGAAATGGGCATAGATGAAGCTAAAGAGAAAGGCGCGATGGCACTCTTTGGTGAGAAATATGATTCACAAGTGCGTGTTGTGACTATGGGCGATTTCTCTATCGAATTGTGTGGCGGTACACATGTCGGTCGCACTGGCGATATCGGCTTATTTAAAATCACCTCTGAAGCGGGTATTGCTGCGGGTGTACGTCGCATCGAAGCCGTGACTGGCGCTGCTGCTATGGCTTATGTGGCGCAGCAACAAGCTGAACTGGAAGAAGCAGCTGCCTTATTGAAAGGCGATGCCAACTCAGTGGTGGCTAAGTTAAAAGTGCAGCTCGATAAGATGAAGCAACTCGAAAAAGAAATGGCGCAGCTGAAAGATAAGCTCGCGGCCGCAGCGAGTGCAGACTTAGTGGGTGATGCCGTTGTAGTTAATGGCGTTAACGTACTGATCAAAAAATTAGACGGCGTTGAGGCAAGTTCATTACGCGGCTTGCAAGATGAATTAAAACAGAAATTGAAATCGGCCATTATCGTGCTTGGTACAGCGCAGGAAGGGAAAGTTAACCTGATCGCGGGTGTGAGTAACGATCTGATCGGTAAAGTCAAAGCGGGTGAGCTCGTCGCTATGGTCGCTGCAGAAGTGGGCGGTAAAGGCGGTGGTCGTCCTGATATGGCTCAAGCGGGCGGTAGCCAGCCAGAAAATCTGGATGCGGCATTGGCTCAAGTATTACCTTGGATTACTGAGCGTCTAGCTTAAGAGGTTGCTGTGCCCCAAAAACGAAAGCTTAGTGGTAGCAAGCTTTTTGTGAAAAAGTTCGGCGGCACTTCGGTGGGTTCTATTGAACGTATCGAAGCGGTCGCTGAGCAGATTACAAAGTCAGCTCACAATGGTGAGCAGCAAGTCTTAGTTTTATCAGCTATGGCGGGTGAGACGAATCGCCTGTTTGCACTTGCAGCACAAATTAATCCGCGCGCCTCGGCGCGCGAGTTAGACATGCTAGTCTCGACGGGTGAGCAAGTGAGCATTGCTTTGATGTCGATGGCGCTACAACGTCGCGGCATAAAAGCGAAATCCCTTACGGGCGATCAAGTGCAAATTCATACAAATAGTCAATTCGGCCGCGCCAGCATCGAGCGAGTTGATACTGAATATTTGCAGTCTTTGCTTGCCGATGGTGTTGTGCCGATCGTTGCTGGGTTTCAGGGCATCGATTCTCAAGGCGAAGTGACCACCTTAGGACGCGGTGGTTCAGATACCACAGCAGTAGCCTTAGCGGCAGCGTTAGAAGCCGATGAATGCCAGATTTTTACCGATGTGGCAGGGGTATTTACCACAGATCCGAATATTGATAGCAGTGCACGTCGCCTCGATGTGATTGGGTTTGATGTGATGCTCGAAATGGCAAAGCTTGGCGCTAAAGTATTGCATCCTGATTCTGTTGAATACGCCGAGCGTTTTCGCGTACCGCTGCGAGTATTGTCGAGCTTTGAAGTTGGGCAGGGGACGTTAATCCAATTTGGCGACGAGTCGGAATTAACGATTGCCTCGTTAGTCCAAGGTATTGCGATTAATAAGGCGCTGGCAACGCTGACGATCGAAGGGCTGTTTACCACCAGTGAACGCTATCAAGCGCTGTTAGGCTGTTTAACTCGATTGGAAATCGATGTGGAATTTATTTCCCCATTGAGGATCCACGAGGATGATCCTTCGGGTCGAGTCAGTTTTATGCTCGCTGAGGCTAAGGTCGATACTCTACTTAATGAGCTCGAAGGCTTAAGTGAAAGCCTCGCACTCGGGCCATTGATTATCGAACGTCAACGTGCAAAAGTATCTTTAGTTGGCAAAGGTTTACAGGCAAAAATGGGATTATTGACTAAGATGTTAGAAGTCTTGGGTAATGAAACTATTCATGCTAAGTTACTCACGACGTCAGAGAGTAAATTATCAACCGTTATCGATGAAAGGGACTTACACAAGGCGGTTCGGGCGTTACATCACGCTTTCGAGCTAAATAAGGTGTAATTAAATAACCGTTTGAGTATTGAATACTATTAATTTGTACTAAGCTGACCTTATAATAAGCCCATCTACCGGATGAGTGCCGTGTGTAAGCTGAATTAAGAAATAAAGGAGCTATCGAATGCTGATTTTGACTCGTCGTGTTGGCGAAACACTGATGATTGGTGATGAAGTCACAGTTACAGTGCTAGGGGTAAAAGGCAATCAAGTGCGTATTGGTGTGAATGCACCAAAAGAGGTTTCTGTTCATCGCGAAGAAATCTACCAACGCATTCAATCTGAAAAATCAGGTACACCATCGGAAGGTGGTAACTTTTAGTACCTTGTTTTGGCAAGCGTACTACGGCAACAGAAGAGTCAGTTTTTTAACTGGCTTTTTTATTTTTTAGACCGAAAGATTGGCGTAAATCAATACATTGGCTTGATATAACAGCAATGTGATTAAAAACAGTTCAAATGGAATCTGTTTCGGAAAAAGGGTTTGACTTATTTTCGTCAAACAGTAATATGTGCGCCAAGAAAACGGAGAGGTGGCCGAGTGGCCGAAGGCGCTCCCCTGCTAAGGGAGTATGGGCTTTAACTCCCATCGAGGGTTCGAATCCCTCCTTCTCCGCCATTTCTTAAAGATAGAAAACAGTGCGCGTGTAGCTCAGCTGGATAGAGTACCTGGCTACGAACCAGGCGGTCGGAGGTTCGACTCCTTCCACGCGCACCATTTTTTATTAGTGTTTGATGTAAAAGTAAATTTAGATACAAGTCGCGCGTGTAGCTCAGCTGGATAGAGTACCTGGCTACGAACCAGGCGGTCGGAGGTTCGACTCCTTCCACGCGCACCATATCTGCATTAGTTAATCTTTAACTCATCAGTTTTGAATTTCATAAGAAATTTTGTAGATAATTGCTTATAGCAAAGAGTTAAAATGCGCGTGTAGCTCAGCTGGATAGAGTACCTGGCTACGAACCAGGCGGTCGGAGGTTCGACTCCTTCCACGCGCACCAATTTAGATTAATATGATTTAAATCGTATTAATGTTTTACCGTTTAACATGCGCGTGTAGCTCAGCTGGATAGAGTACCTGGCTACGAACCAGGCGGTCGGAGGTTCGACTCCTTCCACGCGCACCAATTTAAATTAATATGATTTAGGTCGTATTAGTGTTTTACCGTTTAACATGCGCGTGTAGCTCAGCTGGATAGAGTACCTGGCTACGAACCAGGCGGTCGGAGGTTCGACTCCTTCCACGCGCACCAATATAGTTAACAAGATACGTCTTGTTGATTTAAAGCGTTAAACGCGGAGAGGTGGCCGAGTGGCCGAAGGCGCTCCCCTGCTAAGGGAGTATGGGCTTTAACTCCCATCGAGGGTTCGAATCCCTCCTTCTCCGCCATTCTATTCTCTTAGTCGAGGGGAATAGAATAAATTTGCGAGATAAAAGTGCTTATCCTAGACTCAATCATGATTGGATCTATTAGAAGTACAAAAACGAGTTTGCGCGTGTAGCTCAGCTGGATAGAGTACCTGGCTACGAACCAGGCGGTCGGAGGTTCGACTCCTTCCACGCGCACCATATAGATAAGCCCTGCAAGCAATTGCAGGGCTTTTTTGTTTTTTAATCTGTATGGTTTAACTCATTATATTTTTACCCGCTTAGGTTTAACCTTAACTTTGCATCATCATCTTTTGCCTTACCTTAGTATCTTCGGTGTCGCTATCTTTAGCCATTTCGCTTTAAACACTTCTCTTTCTTAGGTTCAACTCACTGAAGAATCTGCTTTTGCCTGTGTTAATAGTCGATGACGACATTGGATACCCATGTCAGTCTCTCAGTGCTGTCTCTGGAGGTATTAGTTGTTCTTTAGTCTACATGTGTGCGGTTTACTCATGTAGGCAGTGATGGGCTACGTGTGAGCTCATGAGCGATAGACCACGGGGAGTGATGAGGATGAATTGTGAGGTGGTTTCAATACAGTGCCGTAGGTTAAATGGCAGTGTTTAGAATTGACTCGGGTTCAATGCGGCATCTGGCTCAAGAGCGTAGATTAAGGCTCATAATTGCTCATAGATTGCAGTGATATAGATACAAGAAGGGCAGCCTAGTGGCTGCCCTTTATTCAGTTAGAACTAATCATAACAAGTGAATCAGAGTAAATGAGAGGCTTAAGCTTCTAACTTAGCAAACTCAGATTTTTGTTCATTGAGTTTGTCCATATCTCGCTTGAGATCGGCCATCTTGGCGCGCTCTTTGTCGATAACCTCGGCTGGAGCTTTTGCCACGAAGCCTTGGTTCGACAATTTGCCTTCGATACGAGCGATCTCTTGGCCGAGTTTTTCAAGCTGTTTGTCGATACGGGCCATTTCGGCGGCGACATCAATTAAGCCTGCCATAGGGATCAGTAGCTCCATTTCGCCAATTAAACCTGTGGTCGACATAGGCGCAGTTTCGCCATCGGCTAAAATGGTCATGCTTTCTAAGCGGGCAAGCGTAGTGAAGAAGGTTTGGTTTGCTTCTACACGGGCTTTATCCTGCGCGCTAACACCACGAAGTAGGGCTTTTAGCGGTTTAGATGGGGCAATGTTCAGTTCGGCGCGAATGTTACGCACCGCGACGATTACTTGCTTAACCCATTCTAAATCAGCCATTGCTGCGCTATCGACTTTAGCGGCATCAAATGTTGGGAACGGTGCCAGCATAATGGTATCACCTGCGACACCGGCTAACGGTTTAACGCGCTGCCAAATGGTTTCAGTGATATACGGCATCATAGGGTGCATCAGGCGTTGCATCGCTTCGAGCACTGTCACTAAGGTGTGACGGGTGCCGCGCATTTGCGTTTCGCTGCCGTTTTGCAATACCGGTTTGGTTAACTCTAAGTACCAGTCACAGAACTGGTTCCAAGTGAACTCATACAGGGTATTGGCCGCTAAGTCGAAACGGTATGCTGTCATGTGATCGTCAAAGGTCTTAACGGTTTGATTGAACAAGCCAATAATCCAGCGATCGGCTAACGACAGCTCCATCTCGCCGCCTTTGTGCTCTGGTGAGCCTGGGCCGCAATCTTGATCTTCTGTGTTCATCAGCACGTAGCGTGAGGCGTTCCACAACTTGTTACAGAAGCTACGGTAACCGTCTAAGCGCTTCATATCCCAGTTGATGTCACGACCCGTTGATGCCATTGCCGCAAGCGTAAAGCGCAGTGCATCTGTGCCGTGGGCTTCGATACCGTCGGCAAACTCTTTGCGAGTGCTCTTTTCAATCTTGGCGGCCAGTTGTGGCTGCATCATATTACCGGTACGTTTTTCAACTAAATCTTCAAGGCCGATACCGTCGATCATGTCTAATGGATCGAGTACGTTGCCCTTAGATTTTGACATCTTGTTACCCGCTTCATCGCGGATAAGACCGGTTACGTAGACGGTTTTGAACGGGACTTGTGGTTTACCGTCTTCATCTTTGATGAAGTGCATGGTCATCATGATCATACGGGCAACCCAGAAGAAGATGATGTCAAAACCTGTCACCAACACGTCGGTTGGGTGGAAGGTTTTTAAATCTTCTAAATTGTCAGGCCAACCTAAGGTCGAGAAAGTCCACAGGGCTGAGCTGAACCAAGTGTCCAGTACGTCTTCGTCTTGGCGTAATGTCATCGAGTCGGCGATATTGTGCTTAGCACGGACGTCGGCTTCGTTGCGGCCGACATAGACTTTGCCATTTTCGTCGTACCATGCTGGGATGCGGTGACCCCACCACAATTGACGTGAAATACACCAGTCTTGAATGTCACGCATCCACGAGAAGTACATGTTCTCGTATTGCTGTGGTACAAATTTAATGCTGCCATTTTCAACGGCTTCGATAGCCGTTTTCGCCATTGGCGCAACAGCCACATACCATTGGTCGGTCAGCATCGGCTCGATAACCACACCTGAGCGATCGCCGTAAGGCACTTTCAAGGCATGAGGTGCGATTTTTTCGAGCAGACCTAAGGTGTCAAATTCGGCGACGATAGCATCGCGGGCTTTAAAACGATCAAGTCCGGCAAAGCGTTCAGGTAAGCTGCCATCGAGCGTTTTGTTAAAGGTACCGTCAGAGTTCACCACTTCGGCGCTCACGCGAATGGCGGCATCTAAGGTCAGCACGTTGAACATTGGCAGGTTGTGACGTTTACCGACTTCATAGTCGTTAAAGTCATGGGCAGGGGTGATCTTCACACACCCTGTACCAAAGGCCATGTCGACGTAATCGTCGGCCACGATAGGAATGCGGCGGTTAACAATCGGCAACAGAATAAACTTACCGACTAGCGCTTGATAGCGTTCATCATCGGGATGCACTGCAACCGCACTGTCGCCGAGCATGGTTTCTGGACGCGTGGTAGCGACTTCTAAATAGTCTTTACCATCGGCAGTCAGTTCACCGTCGGCCAGTGGATAACGCAGATGCCACATGTGGCCCTGTTTTTCTTTGCTTTCCACTTCTAAATCAGAGATAGCCGTGTGCAGCTTTGGATCCCAGTTGACCAAACGCTTACCGCGATAAATCAACTCGTCTTCGTACAGACGTACAAACACTTCTTGTACGGCCTTAGATAAGCCTTCGTCCATAGTGAAACGCTCGCGGTCCCAATCAACAGAAGCGCCCATACGACGTAGCTGCTTAGTGATAGTGCCGCCCGATTGCGCTTTCCATTCCCACACTTTATCCATAAAGGCATCGCGACCTAGGTCATGGCGATTTTTGCCTTCTTCGGCTTCAAGCTTACGCTCAACCAACATTTGGGTGGCGATACCCGCATGGTCAGTACCGACTTGCCATAGGGTATTTTTGCCTTTCATCCGTTGGTAACGGGTCAAAGTATCCATAATGGTGTCTTGGAAGGCGTGGCCCATGTGCAAGCTGCCCGTCACGTTTGGTGGCGGGATCATGATGCAATAATTGCCTTGGGATTCATCACCGTGTGGCTTGAAGTAACCTTGCTCTTCCCAGTTTTGGTAAAGCGTTTGCTCGATGGACTGCGGATCGTATGTTTTTTCCATGGGAACGTGTCTGTCTCAAACTAATTAAGTGGATGTGTTGCTAAGTCTTGGGTCTGTAAATTGACCCCTAAGCCGCGATACTGTCGATAACGTTCGCGAGCGACCGCTTTATGCTGATCGTCATTGGCAACAAAATCGATAATGTGGCCAAAGTTTACCGCAAATGGGGGCGCTTGGTCTGCAAGATTAATCAGAACTTGGCGACTTTTGTTGGCGCCGAGGCGATCAAAACCGATTTCAACCGGCGATCCCGTCATCGGGCCTTCACCTTTGAGGTTATGGGGTACAAAGGCACTTGGCTCAAACTGCCATAAAAGTTCATCAATTGCATGGGCTTGCTGTTTATCTTGGCAATGGATATAGACCCATTGTTGCTTCACAAAAGCCTGCTGCGCCAGTTGGCATGCCAGAAGATGCATCTCGCAAAGTGCAGGGTTCGCATTCGCGGTTGCAACAGGTGAATCAGCCTTGGTTTTGGCAGGCGATGCCACTGGCGGCATAAGATAAAACAGCACTTGAGTCATGATTTCAATGCCTTGCTTCACTTGTTTTAGTGGCGAACGAGAGCAGCAGTTTACACTAAAAGTCAGTATGGGTTAATGCTTAGGGCAAACCTTACGGTGAGGTTTTATCTATCACTGTCTGGCGGGACTTAATGGGATGCTTTCAAACCGTTGGAGATGAAGAGGGTAGAACTATAACTCTTTGAAAAATGATTCTAAAACCATTAGTTGTTCAGTTTTTTTATTTTCTTAATTTATTCAGGAAATCGATTTTCTGATTAAATTAAGAAAATAAAAAAGGCGAAGATTTTCATCTTCGCCTTTCATTTATCGAGCCTTTAACACACTAAGGCCGGATAGTTGGTTATTCGCCGAGTTCGACGCCAGCACGATTGATCAGGAACTGAGTCAATAGTGGCACTGGACGGCCCGTAGAACCTTTGTTAGCACCGCTATTCCAAGCTGTGCCTGCAACGTCTAAGTGAGCCCAGTTGTACTTTTTAGCAAAGCGCGAAAGGAAACATGCTGCAGTGATAGCTCCAGCAGGACGGCCACCTAAGTTGGTCATGTCAGCAAATGGGCTGTCGAGCATATCTTGATACTCATCCCACAATGGCATGCGCCATGCGCGGTCACCACTTTGCTCACCGGCACTTAATAGCTCGTGTGCCAGAGGGTTATGCGATGAGAACAGACCCGATGCGTGTTTACCAAGGGCAATCACACACGCGCCAGTCAGGGTTGCAGTATCGATAACTAATTCAGGATCGAAACGCTCAACATAGGTTAATACGTCACATAGGACTAGACGGCCTTCCGCATCGGTATTTAACACTTCAACGGTTTGACCTGACATAGTGGTCAGAATGTCACCTGGACGGTAAGCATTACCCGATGGCATGTTTTCACAGCCAGCCAGAATACCCACAACGTTGATAGGTAACTTCATATCACAGATGGCTTTCATGGTGCCGATAACACCTGCTGCGCCGCCCATGTCGTACTTCATTTCGTCCATGGCTTCGCCAGGCTTCAATGAAATACCACCCGAGTCGAAGGTTAACCCTTTACCGACTAATACGATGGGTTTTTCTGTGCTATCGACAGCGCCCTTGTATTCCATCACAGTCATGATGGATTCATTGGCACTGGCGCGACCGACTGCAAGGTATGAGTTCATGCCCAGTTTGGCCATTTGCTCTTCACCGATAGTGGTGACATGCAGAGTGTCGTGTATTTCAGCCATTTGGCGAGCTTGAGAAGCTAAATAGGCTGGATTACAGATGTTCGGTGGCATGTTTGCTACATCGCGACATAAATGCATGCCAGCAGATACTGCCATACCATGCTCGATGGCGCGCTCACCTAAGGTTAATTCACGGCGAGTCGGGACATTGAATACTAATTTACGCAGTGGACGGCGAGTTTCACCTTTGCGGGTCTTCAGGGCATCAAAGCTATAAAGACTGCTATTAGTGGTTTCAACCGCTTGACGTACTTTCCAATACGTATCGCGTCCTTTCACGTGCAGTTCAGTTAAGAAGCAAACGGCTTCCATTGAACCCGTTTCGTTAAGGGTGTTGATTGTCTTAGTGATGATTTGTTTGTATTGGCGTTCGTCTAATTCTCGTTCTTTGCCACAACCTACTAATAATACACGTTCACTCAATACGTTAGGAACATGGTGCAGCAATAACATCTGGCCAGGTTTACCTTCCAGATCGCCGCGACGCAGTAGGTTACTGATATAACCTTCGCTAATTTTATCTAATTGCTCCGCGATACCCGACAGACGACGGGGTTCATAAACACCGACCACGATACAGGCTGAGCGTTGTTTTTCGGGGCTACCGCTCTTTACGCTAAACTCCATGAGCACTCCTAGATTCTTAAAGACAAATTTTTATATTTATTGGATAATGTCTGCTTGTCCCGAAAAGGGCCTAAGTTATTACTCCAAAGGTGATTTATTCTCGGCGCTTGAGTCACGCATTTCGTGACGTTAAGTTTACCAAGAACCCCTGAAGCTGGTCAGAAAACTATCAAAAGTAAACAGTTTACATGAAAGTTAGTCTGTTACCAGCAAAAAGATAAGTTTAGAGACCGGATCCTGCCTGTGATTGTATTTAAATACCTTATTCGAGAAGTTTTAAAGGCACAAATTGCGGTACTTTTAGTGCTGTTAACTATTTTTATTAGCCAGCATTTCGTGCGTATACTGGCCGATGCCTCCGACGGCGATTTTCCCGCCTCTTTAATCATGACTCTGATTGGGCTTAACTTGCCTTATCTGGTGATCTTAGTGCTGCCGCTAAGTTTGTTCTTGGGTATTTTACTGGCCCACGGCCGTATGTATTCCGAAAATGAAATGGTCATTCTCCACGGTGTTGGGGTTAGTGAGTGGTATGTCACCCGCGTGACGCTGATCCTCGCCGTGATCAATATGCTGTTTACTGGCTATTTATCGCTTTATGTTGCCCCCTGGGCAGAAGAACAGCAAAACCAAGTGCTCGAAAAAGCCCAGTCCGAAGCGGGTCTTGCTGCCTTAATCCAAGGGCGTTTTCAGGCGAGTCCCAATGGTCGCGCGGTATTATTTGTTGAGCGTATTGGTAAAGATAACGAGTTAGATAAAGTGTTTGTAGCCCAGTTGCCAGATCCTGATGATGAAACTGGCGTGACCAATGTCGTGGTGGCTAAAGGTGGACGAGTACAGGAAGATAGTTCAGGTGCTCAACAATTGAACTTGAATGACGGCGTGCGTTATCAAGGCAGCCCGAAGGCAAAGGACTACCAAATGATCGAATTTGGTGGTTATAAAATGCAAATTAAAGAGCAGCAAGTTGATGAGCGTCGCCGTAAGTTATCTGCACTGCCCGTTGATGAACTCGTGAAAATTGAAGGTGCTGAAGCCGCGGCTGAATTCCATTGGCGTCTTGCTATCCCACTCGCGATTCCAATTATGACACTGATTGCTGTGCCGTTAGCGCGGGTGAATGTGCGCCAAGGTAAGTTTGCTAAGATGTTCCCGGCAGTTCTTTTGTACCTTGGCTATTTTGGACTAATGGTCGCGGGACGTAAGGCATTGCAAGATGGGATTATTCCACTGTATTTAGGTATGTGGTGGATCCATGTTTCTGCGCTCTTGATGGGGTTATTCTTGCTCGGCAAAGATAGGCCTATTTTCAGTCGTATATCGTCCTTGTTTGCCAATAAGAAGGTGGCAGCATGAAGATATTAGACCTTTATATCGCCAGAATATTGTTAAGCACTTCAGCGCTTTGTTTGCTGGTGTTGACTGGTTTATCAGGGATTATCAAATGGGTTGATCAGCTGCGTTTAGTTGGCCGTGGCACCTACAGCATGATGGATGCTGGCATCTATGTTTTATTTTTAGTGCCACGGGATATTGAAATGTTTTTCCCTATGGCCGTCTTGCTAGGCGCTTTGATTGGTATGGGAATGTTGGCATCGAATTCCGAACTTGTGGTGATGCAAGCTTCTGGCATGTCACGTTTGCAGATCACTATGTCGGCGATGAAAACTGCTGTGCCTTTGATGTTATTGGTGATGGTTTTAGGGGAGTGGGGCGCACCGATTGCTGAGCAAAAAGCGAATGAGTTACAAGCTGTTAAACTCTCTGGCGGGAGTTTAATTAAGTCCCATCGTGGAATTTGGGCAAAGGATGGTGATTTGTTCGTTAATATTGGTGAAGTTGAAAACATCAATAAACTCAGCAATATCACGCTTTATAAATTCAATAGTGAACTTAAGCTCACCAACGTGGTTCACGCAGACCGAGCGGTATTTTCCCAAGATCGCTGGCGTTTATTTGACGTTAAACGTACTGATTTAAGCTATGAAAAAGTCGTGCTTGAGTATCTTGAAGAAGACCAATGGCAGTCGAGTTTAACGCCAGATAAGCTCAGTGTGGTTTCGATTAAACCCGAGGCGTTATCTATACGTGGTCTGGTCGGTTATCTTGATTACCTTAAAACTAACAGTCAAGATCCCAGCCGTTATGAGCTTGCTTTATGGCGCAAGGTGATGCAACCCGTGACGGTCGCAGTGATGATGTTAGTGGCACTGTCGTTTGTATTTGGTCCGCTGCGGACTGTGACTATGGGCGCGCGCGTATTACTTGGGGTCGTAGCAGGTTTTAGCTTTTATATCAGTAATGAGATTTTTGGCCCCATGAGTATAGTGTATGAGCTACCCACTTATGTGGGGGCTGTTGCGCCAAGCTTGTTGTTTACTGGCGTTGCCTTCTACTTTATCCGGCGATGATACGCAGCTTATTACTCCTTACTCCGGATTCCGTCAATTAAAAATAGCCCATAAAAAACGACGCTGTTGCGTCGTTTTTTGTATTTCGGATTTACTTAAGAATAAACTTATGCCCCATGCCAGTTACGCATTTGGTTGGCTTCTTTAGACAGCACGACCACTTCTGAGCGAGTCATCATATCCTGCAGTGCGCGTTTATCATCATTGATTAAAATCCATAAATTGCCAATGCCGAGCAGTGACCAAATGATGCGAGCATAGGCAGTGATCAGGCTTAAGTTTTGGCCATTAGGATGTTGAATTTTAAGCCGCCAAGCGCGCATCCCTAAGGTTTGACCGCCCTTACTCCAGAATAATGCGTAGAAAGTGCCGACACACAAGGCAAGCCAGAGTTGATAAATTCCCTGATAAACCGGCGTGCCATTGAGTGCATCTGAGACATGCTCAAAGCCATTCATGCCAGCCAGTCCTGAAGCTGTGAGGCCGTAGAAAATCCCAAAGCCCATTGCGCCAGCAACCATATAGACGGCCACTGCTAACATCGAATCGTAAACTGCAGCGCCTAGGCGGCGGAAGAATCCTGCGCGGGGGAAGTTAGCATGTTCGGTATTGAGCATTACAGTGTCCTGTTATTGAAGTGCTTACAGCTAATACAAAAAACAATTAATACATTAGCCTAGGCTTCAGGTTCTTCATCTCTGACAAAGTGGATATTGCTAAAACCAAAGCGGGCAAACTCTACTTTCCTGAATTCTTTTTCAGCCTTAGCACCTTTACGAGATGTCATGGCGACTTGTTGTTCCATTGCCAAAAATTTGGTCAGATCTATGCCTTCGGCTTCGGCCACAGCTTCATATAAATCATGGTGTTTGTCGTAGCTAAAGGCGATAGTTTTAGTCTTACCTTTGAAGGTATAAGTGACTTGACGGGCCATGGGGAGCTCTCCTGAAATAAGTCTGAAATTAATTAAATTCACTTCTAAAAATAAAATACACAGCACCTAAGATGCACAGTCCTGCCCACAGATAATCGAGCTTCAATGGTTCTTTCATATAGAAATAGGCAAAGGGGACAAACAAACTTAAGGTGATGACTTCTTGTAAAATTTTTAACTGGCCGACATTCATTACTGTGTAGCCGATACGGTTAGCAGGCACTTGCAGCAAGTATTCAAATAGGGCGATACCCCAGCTCACTAAGGCCGCAATAATCCAAGGTTTTGAGCCTAGCGTTTTCAAATGCCCGTACCAAGCAAAGGTCATAAAAATATTACTTAAGCAAAGTAAACCGATAGTGGTTAGGGTTGGATTCATTTTTCATCTCTATGATTAAATTTATAAATCATATACATAGCATCGTCAGTATAGCTGCCAAGACATTTATCGATTGCCTTAGGTTTAAAACCCATTTTAAGCCAATAGCTGTCGGCACCTTGTACGGCTACGAGGGATAAGGAATTGAGATTATAGCGATCCGCCAATAGTGTTAGGCGGGTCAGCGCCTTAGCGCCAGCGCCTAAACCTTGGGCTTTAGCCGAAATCGCAATATCGTGTAGGTATAAGGTATCAGCCTTGGGTAAATGGGTGATGGGCTGATATAGCGCGGGCGGCATATTGGCGGTCCATGGGTGAGCCAAGCAATAACCGACAACCGACTTATCCACTTCGAACACAAAACAGGACTGAGGTGATACCTGCCATTTACTTTGCAGTACGTGCAGTGGCTCAGGATCCAGTTGTGAGTAACACTCGTCTTGGATCGCTAAAATGGCATCCCAATCCTCTGGGGTGATTGCACGCAGTAACATGGCCGACATTTATCCTGTTTCAAGAGTCCTGTTGAAGGAACTCCGTGGAAAGAGTCCTGATTCAAATAAGCTCGGCATTATAACCTCAAGCGGCTTCAAAATGCAGGCTCCAGCGGCAATATAAAGCGCTTTAAAACCCGTATAAACTGAGCTTTCAGCGTTTTTAAGCGTTCGCAGCGGTTAAATACCTAGATATCGTTGGCGCAGGTGACGCTCAAGATATTGACCATTTAGGGTTTCGCCCGTTGCTTGGCGGATCAGTTCATCGGTGGTGAGCAAGGATCCCTTAGACCAAATGTGCTCGCGCAGCCATTGGAATACCGAGTCCAACTTGCCTGCATCGATTAGGGCTTCAATCGGTCCTAAGGCTTTTTCCATCGCAAAACGACATTGAGCGGCATACATGGCACCTAAGGTGTAACTTGGGAAATACCCTAGTTCACCAACGGCCCAATGAATATCCTGCATGCAACCGTCTCGGTAGTTGCCATCGGTATTAATCCCCAGTAGTTGTTGCATCTGCGTCGACCAAAAATCAGGCAAATCCTCTACGGTTAAGCTGCCGTCGATAAAGGCTTTTTCTGCCTCAAAGCGCAGTAAAATATGGCAAGGATAGGTGACTTCATCGGCATCGACGCGGATAAGTCCGGGCGCTACGCGGGTGTAATGCTGTGCTAATTCTTGGGCGCTAAAATGACAATTAAGATGTTGCGCAATTTTAGGCTGCAATTGGCGTAAAAATGCCGGATTTGCCCCGAGTTGCATTTCGCAGAATAGACTCTGGCTCTCGTGGATACCCATAGAACGCGCCAGTCCCGCAGGTTGTCCACGCCACGCTTTAGGTAAACCTTGCTCATATCTGGCATGGCCTGTTTCATGAACTATGCCCATGATTGCACTACTGAAATCAGCCTCATTGTAGCGAGTCGTTATCCGCACATCGCTTGGCACGCCGCCACAGAATGGATGGCTGCTGATATCCAGCCTACCGTGGTTAAAGTCAAACCCCAGAAAATCCATTACGTCTCGGCCAAGGGCTTGCTGCGCGCTAACATCGAAGGGACCATTTAGCGTTAACTTAGGCTCGTTTGCCTGTTTAGCCAGCACTTCTTGGATAAGTGTCGGTAGCCAATCTTTCAGTCCGCCAAAGGTTTGCTCTAGCTTTGCCGAGGTCATTCCCGGCTCAAATTTATTGAGCAGGGCATCATAGGGGGAAATATTCTGGGCTTCGCCGCGGATCTGCGCTTCTTCCTTGGCAAGTGCAATTACGGCTTTGAGGTTTGGTTTAAAGCCTTGCCAGTCATTATTTTTACGTTGTTCACGCCACGCATTCTCACATTGATAGGCCATTTTAGTTTTGGCTTGCACGAGATCGCCGGGCACTAAATTTGCCTGCTGATATTGGTACTGCATTTCCCGCAGGTTAGCTTGTTGTTCCGTTGTGAGAGATTCGTCCGTCGCGCCGTGTAAGTGTTCGGCTAAGACAGTTGAGGTTTTGAGTGTGTGGATATGTCGCGCCAGTTCAGCCATTGCATCGCCGCGATCGCTATTACCGCCCATAGGCATCATGGCTGCTTGATCCCAGTCACCTAGAGCGCTGAAATGTTCAAAGTGAGAAATTTTTTGAAAATGTGCTGTCAGTTTATCGTAACTTGGTGTTGGTACTTTGCTCTTGGGTGAGTCCATGGAATTTCCCTTCTGGCGCATCAAATCCTGCGCGAATAAATAACAATAACAGGATGATCATACAATGACGTCAACAGTATACTCAAACAACCTAAAGATGCAGGACTCAGTGGGCTGATATTAACGCTATAGTAACGCACTTGAGGCAAGGCCATTTATTGCTCCTGAATAAATGGCATCCACGCCATATATGGCGATTGCGGCTATTTGCAGCGCTAGCGCTAAGTTAAAAAGGGAGTTGTAGTGTTAAAGTGGTTTTCGATAGGGTACTAATAGCGAAGATGGTCACGCGATTTTGGCGCAGCAGAGCGATAGTCAAAATCTGTTTTAGGGACAATTTTTAGTTTGGAAATTGTGCTTGCCTTGCTATTCTGTGATGGTTAAGTCGATAATTACAGTGAAATAAATGGAATGCTGTATTGTTCAAGGAGATGATTATGTGGGCGTTTTTAGTTGAACAGCCTAATTTACCTTACACCATAGCTTTTGCTTGCGTACTGGCCCTTGGTGTGTTTGAAGTCTTCGCATTATTCATAGGTTTAAGCATGTTAAGTGCGTTAGACCAATGGGTGCCTGCTGATGTGGAATATGATGCTGATGTGGGCGCGGGTGGACTCACGGGCATTGCCGGTTGGCTGTGTCTAAATAGACTCCCATTACTTATTTGGTTTGTGCTTGCGCTGACCAGTTTTGCGATTGCGGGTTATATCGTCAATTTTATTAGTGTTAGTCTTGCCGGTTTTTTACTGCCGCAACTGTTCACTTTACCCATTGCTATTGTCGCTAGTGCATTTTCTTGCCGTTATTTTGGTCGAGTGCTTGCAGATCATTTGCCTAAAAATGAATCGAGTGCGATCTCGCTAGATGATCTTAGCGGCTATGTCGGCACTATCACCTTAGGTTGCGCAATTAAAGGCATGCCCTCTGAAGCCGTCGTTCGCGATAAACATCAACAAAAACATTATGTTTTAGTCGAGCCCGAAACTTCGGATATCGAGTTTGCCTCAGGCACTCAAGTCGTGCTGCTTAAGCGAGAAGGCCGAGTCTGGTCTGCTACGCGTTTTGATAATTAATCTTCCCAAGCCATAAATCAATTGAAAGGAAATCAAATGGATGTGTTAACAAACGTAGGTTCATCCGGTAGTTTTATTTTGCTCGTTGCGGGTATGGTGCTACTCGGCCTCATTGTGATCGGGTTAATTTTCGCCAAGCTATATAAACGTGCAACCAAAGAAATGGCCTTTGTGCGTACCGGCTTTGGTGGTGAGAAAATCATTAAAGATGGCGGCGCTATTGTGTTGCCTGTATTACATGAAACCATCTCGGTAAACATGAACACTCTGCGTATCGAAGTGGAGAAAACCCAGAAAGATGCGCTAATCACTAAGGACAGAATGCGTGTCGATGTGAAGGCCGATTTCTACTTGCGTGTCGCCCCACATTCCGATGGTATTTCAATGGCAGCGCAAACCTTAGGCACGCGTACAAACCGCGTTGAAGAGCTTAAAAAGCTGATGGAGTCTAAGTTTGTTGACGTGCTGCGTGCCGTAGCCGCCGAAATGACCATGACAGAAATGCATGAGCAGCGTGCCGATTTTGTGCAACGGGTGCAAAATAACGTCGCCAACGATCTGGAGAAAAACGGTCTCGAACTCGAATCGGTTTCATTAACGGGTTTCGATCAAACTGATTTGCAGTTTTTTAATGAAAACAACGCATTTGACGCCGAAGGTCGTGCGCGTCTGGCGAAGATTATCGAAGAGAAACGCAAAGAAACCAACGATATTCAGCAGGAAAACCGCATTAAGATCGAGCAGCGTAACCTTGAAGCTGAAAAGGAATCCTTAGAGATTGAAAAGTCGGAAGAAGAAGCGCGCCTGATCCAGCAACAGTCGTTAGAATTTAAACGCGCCGATCAAAAAGCGGAGATTATTAAGCAGAAAGAAAACAAGGCCCGTGAAGAACGCGAAGCCGAGATTGCCAAAGAGCGCGCCATTGAAACCGCTGAAATCGAAAAGACCAAAGATATCGAAACCCGTGAGATTGAAAAGTATAAGTCGATTGAGCAATCGCGCATTCAACAGCAAAGGGATATTGAAGTTTCTGAGCAGGAAAAACGCATTGCGGTTGCGGCCAAATCTGAAGAAGAATCAGCTGCCCGTGCTCGTGCAGCTGAAGCCGAAAAACTGAAAGTTGAAAAAGAAGAAGCGGTAATCACAGCGCGCCAAGTGGCAGAAGCTAATCGTCGCAAAGAGATTGAAGTGATTGATGCTCGTAAGGAAGCTGAGCGTGATGCTGTCGGCGTAACAGTGCAGGCCGAAGCTGAGAAACGTGCCGCTGAAGACAGATCGAGTGCTATTCTGATTGAAGCGCGCGCCAGTGCCGATGCGAAAAAACTGCAGGCTGAAGCGGATGAAAAAGTTTATGCCGTTGAAGCCGCAGGTAAACAAGCACTTTATGAAGCTGAAAACGTCTTAAGTGATGAGCAGATCGCCCTGCAAAAATCCCTCGCCATTTTGAAGGCCTTGCCTGAAATTGTGGCACAAGCCGTTAAGCCGTTAGAAAACATCGAAGGTATTAAGATTCTTCAAGGTTATGGTGCAGGTCATCAATTTGCTGCGGGTGGCGAAGGTGCTCACCATCAAGGTGGTATCGCAGAGCAAGTGACCAGTGCAGCGTTAAACTATCGCGCCAATGCGCCTGTTATCGATGCCATGCTCAGGGAGTTAGGATTAGTGAATGGTGACTCTGGAACCTTGAATGATTTATTGAACGGTAATAACACATTAACCGCCGAAGCCTTAAGTGGTGTTACCTTGTCGAACTCTAGACCTAAGGACTATAGCCAAACGCAGGCAGTAGAGAGCCAAAGTGTGCTCAAGCCTTAATCTCAACGACATTAAACTAAGTCAAATCAAGTAAAGCGCTCGCCGTTGCTCTTTTGAGCCTTGTGCGGATAAAGTATTGATAAATAATACGAATGAAATAAAAGCGCTCACCATTATGGTGAGCGTTTTTTTTGCATTAAATCAAATCTAACGGCTTATTTGTGTACCTTGTCGACCCCTGATGAGCGACCTTCGGCATGACAGGTTGCGCATGACTCCTGTCCTGATTGGTAAATTCGACCACCGCTGGCATCACTTTGGTAAACTCCGCCAAAGCTGCGTGCATGGACGATTAAACTATCGATAAGCGTGTGACAAGCCGTGCAGGTTGCTAAGGTTGGTGAGTACTCGGCAATTTGCCCTATGTTGGCTGCATCGGGTGTCGCAACTAACAGGGATTGTTGTGCACTTAGCCCCTCGAGACTGAGCTGTCCTGCGCTATGGCAAACACTACAGTTATTTTTTGCATTAGGGTAAGTGAGTTCGGGACGTGGGTTATCAAAACCCACTACAGTGCGGGTTCCCGCATGCAGTGAATGCACCATTTCCCTGTAGCTCAAAGTATTGTTGATGGTGCGATAGGGCTTGATTTGGCTGGCCCCAGGAGTATGCATCACATTGGCATTGAGATACATAATCGCATCATTACTGTGGCAACTTTGACATTGCCCATCGGTCAGTGCGGTTGCTGTTTGCGGTGCATGACAGGTGCCACAGCTGCTATTGGGTTCAAAAATTCCTTTCATTTGATGCGCCGACAGAACTCTATCTTCTAATCCTTGATCATGACATTGGCGACAGGCCTGTTCATCGACCTTAGCTTTTGCTGTAACAGCTTGACCTTGCAGGCTTAGCGAATTAATGGCACTGAGACTCACCTCTTGATTTGCGATATTACAGTTAACGGCAAAGCCGGTATTTTTATCGGCACAGAGCACTAGTTTACTGTAGAGTTTTGACTGACTCAGATCGCCAAAATCGGCAGCCGACAGGTTAGATATAGTGACTGTTAGCTGATTGGGTGCGGTAATTTTTAAGGCGACGTCGCTCGTGTTTGCTAATAAATCCCACACTTTACGCTGGCCGTTATTGATTGGCATGTTCGCGCTATTTGTTTCACCTGTGGCAATCAACCAGAAGGATTTTATCATAGGCTGACTGGCGGGCAGTTGCTCCATTTGCTGCACTTGCAATGTCACCGCAAGGGTCTTAGCTTCAACGCTTAGCTGCGAACTCAGTAACTTAACTTGGAAATCGCTCACCAGCTTAGTGGCTGTTTTCACGGCGGCATTGTGGAAAAGCCCAACACCTTCAGGATTAGTGCTATCAGGGTGGCAGCCGCTACAGCCCAGTGTCCATGGGTTGGCAAAAATTTCCCTATTGTGGAATAACCCCGCTACAGTGCCATTCCAATCTGCGGGAATTTGCGCTTTGTGACAGTCAAGACACGCGGTTTTACTGGGGATATTACTATTGCCACTTTGCGCCGTTGCGCCGGGAATATGGCATTGCTGACATTGGGTCATATCACCGGGAAAGGTCACATTGGCGTAGTCATATAGCTGCCCCTTGTAACCTACAATTTGATATTTGGCTTGGTGGATCTGGTGTGTCAATGTCGCCATATCAAGGCTATTACCCGTTTCAGGATCGCCAGAGTAAGTCGTGTGACAGACAACGCAGCCCTCAAAGGCAAAACGTTTATTGCCGTGCATCAAAAGGCGAGTATCGGTATTGGCTAAGTCTGGGTTATGGCATCGAAAACAGGCTTGTTCCGGCGCGATCACTTTACGGCCCATATCCGCCGCGACAGTCTGTCCTGTGGCGGGCACAAAATCGTACACGCTGTTGATCAACTGAGTGTCGATTGTGCTGTTTGCTAACGGTTTTAACTCTAGGTAAATCCTGTGGGTGAGCTCAGGCGAGTACTGGGTATCTATCCCCGTAAATTGGGAGTAACCCGTGAGTGGTTTACTCAAAGTGTAACGGTATTGGCCCGCGCCTAATGAGGTTAGACACGCCGTTTTACAGCTGCTTTCAATGCCAGCTTGCCACTGAGTCTGTGCATTCGCTTGGGCATTTGTGGCAGGTTCTACTTGATTATTGATGTAACTGGTCCATTGCAACGCAGCATCTGTCGCGCTTGCTGCAGAGTTAATGACTTCTGTGCCAGTTGTTGCCATAGCATTAGCCGCGGCTTGGGTGATTTGATAGTGCTTCTGCGGCGGTGCTAATTTGGCAATACCGACACCTAAGGTATCTAGCTCCTTCAGGTTTTCTAGTCCTGTGACCGCAATACCATTGGCATTGCTGAGGAAGAAATCGACCTGCACATGAGTTTGTGCATCGATAACCACATTTTCTATTGTCGCTTTGAGTGTATCCGCTTGTTCAATGCTGATACTCACAATCCCTGGTGGTCCTTCTTTCCCATCGTCACCATCGGAACAGGCTGTCATCAGACAGACTGCGACTGCCATTGGCGTAAAGATTTTCCATTGAGAACGGGTATTCGTTTTCATCATTTTCCATTCCTTTTTAATTAGATTCTGTCGGGACTCTAATCGGAATGTATGCGGTATAGATATTAGCTTAGTTATGAGTCGAGTTGCACTTAATTAACCAAATTTAAAAGTTATTTGTTAATTATATTAAGGTAATTTGAAGTGAGGCATTATTTAAATTTGCTAGATGTTGAATTGTTAATTCTTGAAAACGTTACTCTGATGCATGTCGTGTAACTTGATCTAATAATGCCCCAATATGGGTAATTGTGACGCAGGTCAAAAAGTCAAGGACATAATTACTTTAACATAAATTGTCGGGAATCAAAGTGTATGCATATTTTAATTATATTGCTTTGACTAATAAAGGATCAAATATGATTACCAGAAGAGGAATGCTTAAAGGCGGTATGGGCGTTGCTGTCGGTACAGTTTATAGCGGAACATTAATAAGTTTTCTGACCGGTTGTGGCAGTGACAGTAATAGCCAAGAGATAGTAGAAGTCATGCCTGGTGGACTCATGGTGGTGAACCCTACGGTTTGTGTTAGTTGCAGACGCTGTGAAATTGCCTGTGGTTGGAACCATGAAGGGGATAGCAGTCCGACACTTGCCCGCGTCAAAGTAGAAAGAAATATGAACTATGGCCCACATGGTGTGCAATTTGACTATGAAATACAACGAGGAGTGTGCGGCGATAAAACCGTTGTTCCTTCCACTTGTCGCCACTGCGAAGTTTGCACTGAAGTTTGTCCACAGCAAGCTATTTCAACGAACGAACAAACTGGCGCCAAAGTGATTGATGAAGAACGTTGTGTCGGATGTGGTTATTGTGCAGATAAGTGTCCTCAGCAAGTCATTAAAGTTGTTCGCAGTAAAATGAAAGCCGTCAAATGTGATTTATGTAACGGTAAACCTGCCTGCGCGCAAGTTTGTCCTACAGGTGCAATTAAATTTTATAACTGGGAAGAGGCTGAAGCTGCATTAGAACAATACGAAAAATATACCGGCTTAGTTTCTTAAATTCAGGAGAAATAATATGAGTGATAAAATAGGTGGTTGGGCGGGTAAAGTCCTCAGAGTTAATTTAACAACTAATCATATATGGTATGAGCCAATCAATAAATATTATGACTATATCGGTGGTATGGGTATTGGTTATAAAATATTGTGGGATGATCATAAGGATAATATTACAGCAATCGACCCAGATAATATTATTGTCTTTTCTGCCGGGCCATTAACGGGTTCAGGCGTTATTTGTACTGGACGAACAACCATTACTTCCCGTAGTCCTGTAATTGAAAAACATCTGATTGCCGATGGTCACTTTGGTGGGCATTTTTCACCCGCAATGAAATTTGCGGGTTTCGATGCGATAGCAATAGAGGGGAAAGCGAGCAGTCCTGTGTGGCTTAAAATTGTGGATGATAAGGTCACGATTGAACCTGCCGATGCCCTATGGGGTAAAGGTATATTTGATACCCACGCTATGATCGCGCAAATGATGGGACCCAATGCACAAGTCGCTGCGATTGGCCAAGCGGGTGAAAACCAAGTGCCTCTTTCTGTCATTATGACTCAGGGCGGGCATTCAGCAGGTGGTCATGGCTCGGTAATGGGGTCCAAAAATTGTAAAGGGATCGGCATTATCGGCACTGGTGCCGTTAAAATCGCCGCCAATAATGAAAAGATGCGTGCCTTAGATGACCATATTTTAGGTATTATCGGTGCCAACAATAATGGTGTCGTTCCTTCAACGCCGCAATCTTGGGCTGAGTACTCAGCACCCATCAGCCGCTGGAAATCTCGGCCCGGTTTGAAGTGGGGCGCTGCCGATCAAGAAATCGATTTAGGCGAAGTGCCATGGAATGAACGCAATCGTATTGGGTTTCGAACTTCGATGGCAGAAAGCTACATAGGTGTGGAATATGCCAATAAGTGGATGAAGCGTACGGGAGGCTGTCATTCATGCCCAATACGTTGCTTCTGCGAGCTAAAAGTCCCTGAATTGAAAAGCAAATACGGTCGTAAAACCGAACATATATCTAACGTCTGTATGGGATTCCTCGTACCACAGTATTTAATGGGCACCAAAAATGGTACAGAAGCACATGCGATGGCGGGCGCTTTAGGGGCTCATATTCTCGATGACTATGGTATTTGGTGTAACTATGGCTCCATTTCTCATCTATTTAAATTCCTAAAAACAAAGGATATGTTTAAGCATTTATTACCTGAAGATGAATTTAATAGTATTCCTTGGGCGCTCTGGGATAACCAAGATCCCGCTTTCTTACTTGATTTTTATCGCCGAGTGGCGTTTAAAGAAGGTGAAATTTCCCATATGGCCGACGGCTTATATGATTTGATCAAGCGCTGGGGTTTAGATGGAACCAATCCCAAGTTAGGTAATTGGGATATTCACAAAGAAAGTGCCACTAAGGTATTCAACAAGAAAACTAATGCTGCCGTGCACCATGCTAGTGAAACCGCGGGTCAGGTGGGTACGTTAATCAACGTCGTCTTTAACCGTGATGCTCAGTGCCATTCCCACATCAACATAGTTAACAGTGGTTTGCCACACGATATGACAGTGGCGATTGCCGAGAAAAAATGGGGTGAAGGTGCATTCGATAAGGTGAATTGGTATACCCCAATCAATGTGGCTAAGATCCGTTTTGCAAAATGGTCGCTGGTGAAAAACGTATTACATGACTCTCTGACACTGTGTAATTGGATGTTCCCACTGCTGGCATCACCGGATAAAAATCGCAACTATGAAGGCGATAGCACCATTGAATCGCAGATGTTCAGTTTAGTGACTGGGATTGAAACCACAGAAACGGAATTGGACTTTAAGGCGGAAAGAGTGCTGCATTTACACCGTGCCTTAACCGTATTGCAAATGAATGAAAGCAATATGCGCGAAGAGCATGATGTGCTCAGTGACTGGGTTTATGATTTGAATCCAGATAAAAACTTCGGTCAAGAGGGCACCATCAAGATGGACCGCGCTGACATGCAAACGGCGCTGGACATGTTCTATGAAGCCTTTGGTTGGGATATTCAAACCGGTGCGCCAACTCGGGCCACGCTCGACAAGTTTAGCCTAGGTTTTGTTGCCGATAGATTGGCGGCGCGAGGCCTGTTACCCAGTTGAACACTATAGTTGGACACTATGATTGAACTTGTCGGTTATATCAGGGTATTTAGCCAACACGGACGCTTAGTCACGGCGGAGCAAATCGCCGCCGTGGCAGGGCTCGAGTGGGATAGTGAGCAAACGGTTAACAGTTATATTCGCCTGATCCTCAATGAGGCTTACAAGGATGTGCAGATGCGTTTGTCGGATAAGCGGTATTTCTTCTATTCCGATAGAAGCATAGTTGAACGTTACGCTGAGCAATGGTTAGCGTTGGAGCGGGGTGAAGCGTTTGAGGCGATTATTGCCCAGATCCGTCGCAATAGTTGCCGCCATACTGAGGTCTATCTGGAGAGTGTACTGACGTTTGCCCCCTATCTTTATGATGAGCCTACATTAGCCAATGTGCGTGAGCAATTACCACAACAGCTAGGGGCCGAGGATATCCATTATGCAGTGGACAATCAGGGGAAAGGTTATTACTACTCTACTCTGGGGTTGAGTCACAGCTATGCGGCCGTCCTCGCTAATTATGATCCTTGTGAATGGTCAAACTGAGATTCTGCTACCTTATTGATATTGATTAAGCGCCTTCGGGCGCTTTTTTATCGCAATATCTCATATAGCTAGCGTGAGATTAGCTTGCCAGCGTTTGAGTGTACTTTTTGATGATTTCGTCAATTTTACCATTGGCCTTCAGTGTCGCTATGGCTTGATTGATGGCAGGAAGCAAATCGGCATGTTCTTTTCGTAACCTAAACACTAAGTCACCATCAGAATGCACTGCCGCCAGTGCGACAGGGATCCGCAACTGAGTCGACCAATACAAGGCTGGGTAATTACCAGCAATAACGGCATTGACTCTGTGTTTATCTAAGGCTTTGATCAGCTCCTGCTCTGAGGTAAAGTCTGCGCGGATAAAATCTTTATCGTCGTGATATAAATAACCGCGCACTGTACCTATTTCTTGGCCTTTTATCTGGCTGATATCTTTATATTTACTGACATTCTCTGGCAATGTGACCACATATTCAGTGATTTGCATTATGGGGGTCGATTTGACAAACAGCGGCCCTAAATCCTGCTTTTCAAACCAACTAGGGCTGACGATATCAAAGTCGAGTTGACCGGTTTCTAGCGCATTATTGGTGCGCTTGGGCGGCAGGGCGAGGATTTCACCTTTGATTTCAGCCATAGATAAAATCATCGGAATAAGCTTAGTGATCATCCCCGGCGCCTCGGCTTGATCACCGATAAAATACGGATACCAAGAATAGGAGCCAGTGATATTGTATTTGAGCTGTTCCGCAAAGGCATGCTGTTGAGTCAAGCAAAGGGTGAACAAGGCAAATCGAACTAAGTGTTTATACTGCAAACATCGCTTAACCATATTGCTTTTATCCTTGTTATCTCTGCTTTAGCCAAGACCTATCCGATGGTCATTCTATCTAAACTGTGTGAATGAATTGTTTATTGGATCACAATCAGTCACATCCGCCATATTCAAGCTATTTTCTGCTTTTCGCTGTTATACCAATCACATTAAATATCTAATCAGTTCAGAGCCTCACAGGCATCTCAATCCAAGGCGCATTGACGCAGAAATGGTTATTCCCTTTTAAGTCAATGCAACACCGGAGTGGGATGCCTGTGTGGCTCCCGAAGGGCGGCTGATGTTCACTACATGGCAACGCGCTTTATACTGCGTTTAAGGCTTTCGGCAGAGCACCACTATGCCTTCAAGCCTTCGCCTTATCTAAAGCGCGTTGAACTCCCGCTGAATGAACAGATATTTAATACGATTGGTATTACCTTAAGCCAATAGCTGACACAAAGCTGGTTGCTGATTATTAGGGAAAATTTGATAGGTTTTATGGTGCTTAATCAAACTGGTTTTCTTGTTGCCTTGGCTGAGTAATAACCCATGGGACAGGGCGATACGCGTTAGTGTCTGTTCATCGGCGCGGACATATAAGTTGATTGGCTTGATCAGCTGATTGTCTTTAATATGTTGATTAAATTCTTTGGCATCAATCACTAAGCTAGATTGACCATCACCATCGAGTTTCAGCTTGGCACTGATTTCAGTGTCAGTAAAGACTAACCAATCGGCTTGTTTTAAGGTTTCTATCATGGCATTTAATGCCGTGCCTAAAGCGGGCTCAGATGTCTCAATTGATTGATATTGATACACTATCCTTTCTAGTAAACGCTTGAGTTCGGCGCCCGCACCTTGGCTGCGAGCCAAACGTATCCAAGCCGTGAGATCGTCGGCTACCAGTTTAGAAAAGCGTTTTTCCTTTAAGGACTCGACCATCCAATTACACAAAAAATGACTTTCCTGCGCAGAGGTGCGCTGGGCTTTCTTGGTCTGTGCTGAAGCGGTTAAATCGGCAAGACCCGCAAGGGCGAGTTCGAGCACAGCTTGGTTATAGGTTTGAGAATTCATTATGACTCCGCCGCGGGCTGAAGTGATGTTATCTATTTGAACTTGGACGATATTGATTGCGGCGGAGCTAGTTTAGCAAAGCGGCCGCTAAATCGATAACGATTCTTAACGGCTGCTTTGATGAGGGATGGATTATTCTGGTGCACCGACGAGGCTGGCAGCCGTCAGAATCAATTTAGGTGCGGGTCTCACCTTATAGTTGGGATTCACATATTGGAAGTGGATTAATCCTTGAGTATCAGCAATATAAATTGCCGGCACTGGCAGAACTAAGCGTTTATCGCCTTCGGGCGTTGTCCACAGTGGGTTATCCAGTTTTAAGCGACTCAGATAAGTATCAGTGACTTGTTTGCTAGTGTAAAAGGCAAGACCAAAGGCTTGCGATGCCTGCATTTTTTCATCGGAAAGTAGCTGATATTTGAGTTCGTTTTTAGCGGCCGATGCCTTTAGCTGTGCGGGTGTATCAGTGGAAATCCCCACCAGTTGAAAGCCCATGTCGATAAGTTTAGGTTCGATGGCTTTTAGTTGCCCCATTTGGTTGTTGCAAAAGGGGCACCAGCCGCCACGGTAAAAAAAGAAAATGGTTGGTTTTTGTGCGGTTAATTTTGCTAAATCAACGCTTTGGCCATTCATATCTTGTAAGGTAATTGCGGGAATTTGTTCGCCATTGAGCAGTGGGCTAACCGAATATTCATCCTTAGCGATAGGTTGAGCTAGCGTGGTAAAACTGCCAAGCAGTAGGCTGGTGGTCAATAAAAAGCGCTGTAGTAGGGACGGCATAAGTAATCTCTCTTAGTTATGGGTTATTCTATCAATTCAAGCGATTGGCTCTGGTTTGTACGCTTGTTGGGTCGTGAATGGGGATGACAGCTATAAGAACGGCGAATGCTGCAATTTATTGCAGTGTGTATCCAGATATCGTGGTGTTTTTAAAGCAATGATTGCTCAATCACCCAAAAGCTCGTTTTAGTCTCATATGAGTCAATGGTGTGAGCCGATAACATGGGCTAATTGAGTAAGCTAATCGAGTCTGCTAATTAACTGAGATAAGGTGGGGCGCTGAACGCGAAAGTGATAGTATTGCCACAGCCTTGAAAGGTTGAAGTGATGTTTGGTAATTTTTTCAATAGGAAAGTGGTAAATGGATAAGGGATTATTTAAGGCGTTAAAGAAAGTCTATTATAAAAAGTCGTACCGCAAAGACGAGCATGGTTATCAACAAAGAATCGATAATGGCGATGTGTTTGATGTCGATACGGGAACTTATATCTACTCCTATCAAGGCCTATCTGATGCTGAAATCGCATTGATTGAACAGAGTGGCTATCCGGTCAACGACCGAGTTAAGCTGAGTCATGATGATGTGGTGCTCGGCTATAAAGCGATACTAAAGCAGCCGAATCTTGCGCTGGAGAATTTACTGGCGGCCTATTTATGTGGTTTTTCAAGCTTCCCTCGCGGTCGTCAACCCATTCTCAGTTATTTGTTTGCTAAGGCGCTACCAGAACATTCGATGGCAACCGATAGTGACATTTGTCCTGTGTGTTCCATCAAGCGCGTTAACTGGATTGAGCAGGGACAAGAAATCTTTTCCTGTTACGCTGGCAGTGTGTGGAACGAGCGCTGGGCGCACAATCTCATAGAATTACAAGAGTTTTGTACGCTATCGCCTTGTAAACCCAGTATAGAGGATGTGGCCATCTTCAGTGCATTAATTGAAGCTATCCGTCAGGCTCCTTTAGATGAAACACCCGGAAAACTCGAGCAAAGGGTGAAGAAAGCCAAGATTATTCCTCAATTTAAAAAGTACAGTTTCCGTGGCCAACTGACGGTGTTAGCTGAGCTTGGCATCATGCCAAATTCCTATGTTACGCCGCTTTATGAAGCATTTACGCCATTTGAAGCGATCTGCAATATCAAATACTCGGGCAGTATCCGCTCTGACATCATCTTACCGCTAGCGGGTTGGCGCGGCGAAAATCCCATTGATGAGCAAAGGCTTAAACAGTTATTTGGTGGTTTTTTCGAATAAGTGATCGGCCTCAGTTATGTAGGCTAAGTATTGACTTCGTCACAGAGTTCGGACTGAGATAAGCCATCTTTGAGAGCGAGTCACTCTTATAGCCTATGGTTTATAGCTCATTAATTCGGCTCAATAAAAAAGCGTCCCTTGGGACGCTTTTTGCTTTAATAACGAGACTGATAGGCGAGGTGCATTGCCTATGTTAGTTGTTTATTTCAGCTTTTTCGCTTTGCTCGGTGCTTGACCCACCTTCATTTTTACGCGGCGGCCCTGCATGTTTTTCTCAGCAGCAACTTGAGCGCCGACGTTGTCGGTTCTTTGTTGCTTTTTGGCAAAACTGCGGCGGGTTTGCAATTGCTTTAATAGCAATTCGCGGCTGCCAACTTCATAACCTGGCACAGTGACGCGGCGAATCTGTTGACCAATCAATTTTTCGATATCGGCTAAGGTGCGCTCTTCTTCGCGGCTCACAAATGAAATGGCTACGCCAGTTTTACCTGCACGGCCTGTACGACCGATACGGTGTACATAATCTTCGGCGAGGAAAGGTAAGTCATAGTTGACTACGTATTCAAGGCTTGGAATATCCAGACCACGGGCGGCGACTTCGGTGGCAACCAGCACCCGAACATCACCCGCCACAAACTCACGCAGTGCGCGGCGACGACTGCCTTGGCCTTTTTCACCGTGGACCACTTCAGATGGGATACCATCTAAGTTTAATTCTTTGACTAGCGTATCGGCGGCTTCACGGGTCGCAGTAAATACCAATACCTGTTGCCAGTTTTTCTTGCCGATAAGCTCAGAAAGCAGTTCGCGTTTACGGCGTTGTTCAACCGGATAAACTACTTGGCTAACGGTGTCGGCTGTAGTGTTTTGTTTATCAACGCTGATTACTTGCGGTTTAACCATCATGTCGTTGGCGAGTTTTTTCACCGCACTTGAGAAAGTGGCCGAGAATAACAAGTTTTGACGTTTCTTATTTACCGCTTGAAGGATTTTTTGGATATCGGCGCTAAAGCCCATGTCGAGCATGCGATCGGCTTCGTCTAGCACTAAAAAGTCGACGTTCGACAGGCTTAAGTTACAGGCGGTAAGGTGCTCAAGTAAACGACCAGGGGTGGCAACAATCACATCGGCGCCGCGTTTCAGCTTTTGCGCTTGAGTCTCAATCTTTACGCCACCGTAAATGGTTAATACGCTAAAGTTTAAGTATTTGCAGTAAGCCGTAACGTTGTCAGCCACTTGAGCTGCAAGCTCACGGGTCGGCGTAAGGATCAATACGCGGGCATTCGACTTTAGCGTTTCGCTTGGCTTTTCAACCATCTTTTGCAGGATCGGCAGCGCGAAAGCGGCGGTTTTACCCGTACCGGTTTGGGCACTGGCTAAGACATCTTGGCCGCGGCGGATAGCAGGTATCGCTTGCTGCTGAATAGGCGTCATTTGTTGATAACCGCAATCTGAGATAGCGCGCAAAATCTCGGGGGAAAAACTAAAAGATTCAAATCTCATTTTGGATTCCTATCGTTCACTTATTCAAACATTCAAGCGCCACTAGCCTCTTTATCACTCGTCTAAAGGAGAGAGGTGTACCGGCTGGCTCATTCTTCCACACAGATTTTATAAGAAAAATGGCGGGCGCGGAGTATAGCAAAAATTTCGGTTAAAACCTGTACTTTTTAGTGTTTTGGCATTTTATCTGCATCATTTCATCAGGAGGGGATAAAAGGCTTGGTACTGGTTCAGGTGGGCTAGGTCTTATTGATCTATACAAGGGTTGAGTAAAATATGGACTCAACAATACGGATTAAAGCTCGCTATATTAGAAAATACCGCAACCTAGGCTGCGGTATTTTGGATCTTGCATTTATGTTTAACCGAAGGTGCGCCTCAGGCCAAGGGCTTTTTCGGCATTGTGTTTAAGAAGATGGGCGGCATCACCAATCAGATGGGTTGCAGCTAAGTTCTCGGCGCTGGCATGGGTGATGGAGTGAATATTACTGGCGATCTCATTGACCACTTGACGCTGTTGATCGGCTGCCACTGCATTTTGTTGGGCAAAGGTGTGGATGTCACTCACTTCTTGGTAAATGGTGTTTACATTGTCGGCGGACAGCTGAATATCGCTGGCACAACGCTCCGCATGTTGACGGCTTTGTTCCATTTCTTTGGCCCATGCGTTGAGCATAGTGAACATCTTATCGACACTCTTAGAAATACTGTTCGTTGATAGCTGGGTTCTGCTCGATAGCGCGCGAACCTCATCGGCAACCACGGCAAATCCACGGCCTTGTTCACCCGCACGGGCAGCTTCAATCGCGGCATTGAGGGCGAGGAGATTCGTTTGCTCGGCAATAGAGTCAATTTCGCCCATCGCATTAGCGACTTGCTCGGCTTCTTTATTTAATTGATGGGCATTGTTGGTGGCATCGGCAACAGACTTTGCCAGTTGCTCCATTTTTTGAGTGTTGGCCTTCATGTTAGCACTGCTTTTAAGGCAGAGATCATAGGCGGTATTGATGCTGGTGGAGGTGAGATGGGTATTCTGCGCCACTTCTGTGATGGTTGAACTCATTTCTTCCATCGCGCCAGAGAGCTGTTCTAGCTGATTTTTCTCTTGATCTAGGCTGACATAGGTTTGCTCGGTCGCGACCACTAATTGATCGGCAATTGCATGTAATTGATTGGCTTGATCTTGGGTGCGCCCCAGTACGCCATTCATTTTGGCCTGTAGCATGATGAGCTGGAAATCGAGGATAGAAGAGGTATCTGCACCCGAGTAAATGTAACGACTGATAGAGTCATATTTGTTTTGCATTTCAATCAGTTTAGCGGGAATACGAAAAGCCTCATCGTAGAAAATGGCGAGGTTTAAACTCATCAGAATCGCCCCTGCGATAATTACGCCCCAGCCCCAAAAGTAGCCAGCGATCAGTAAACCTGTGGAGGCTACAACCGCAGATACGATACGTTTTTGCATTAAACTTAAGGGTTTAGGAATGGATTTGTCTAATTTGAGTCTTTGGTAAATCTCATTAGCTTTCGTGACGTAGGCGGCTTGAGGCTGAATGCGCACCGATTGGTAACCGATAATAGTGCCGTTTTCAAACAAGGGCGAAACAAAGGCATCAACCCAATAGAAGCCACCATTCTTACAGCGGTTCTTGACTATGCCGCGCCAAGATTGGCCTGACTTAAGTTTTTCCCACATTTCTTTAAAGGCGGCGCTCGGCATATCCGGATGGCGCACCATATTATGGGCACTGCCAATTAATTCTTGATCGCTATAGCCTGATACTTCGGCAAAGCGGGCATTGACGTAAGTGATGATACCGCGAGTATCAGTGGTGGAAATGAGTTCATCTTGTGGTGTTAAGCGGATTTCTTGATCTGATCTCTGTGTATTAACTATTTTATTCGCTGAGGCGTTACTCTGGCTCATTTAGTGTGTCCATTCAGGGCCGATGTGGTTCATTAGGGTTCAGGACGCGGTGTTAGGCGCGAATTTTCTTGTGCTGACTCTCATCGGAGTAAGCTTGTTATGTGATAAGAGTATCATTTTTGTGTGGGTATAGGAGAGCGGTTTCTCATGGCTGACAGGTGAAAATCAATCGTTCGTCGTATTTATAAGCTATTGCAATATATAAAGTTTTTAAGTAGCGAGAATGTGGAGTTAAACGAGCGTTTATCCTGTTAAATCGTTAATTCTAGTATTTTGTATAGGGTTATTCTTTTATGTCTTGAGTGGGTATTTGTCATTCATCTTAAATATAAATTATGTTCGATGATATTGGACTAATGTCGTTGATTCGGCTTGATATCGCAGTATTCATGGAGCGCTTTATTGGCCTTAGTCTATTCTTTAATGGGCAACAAAAGATGGTTTATTTTTCCTTGCTTCAGTGGTGTATCTTGATTTTGCTCTTCTAGTTTATTAGCTCACAGCGGGAATGCTACATAAGAGGAACTTCCCATGGCGATATCACTTAGGCGTGGTGTAACTAAATTAGCCACAGCGTCCTTGGGAACAGCGGCGGCACTGCCACATTGGCGACGTTTGATCTTTGAACGTTTATTTGGCTTTCTAGCGATTCTCTGCGTGCCTGTATATATCACTAGTGTGTATTTATGCGTCATCGCCGATCTCTGGTTTATGGTGGTATTTGATACGCTGGCTTATCTGTTTTTACTGCTTTTACTGTATTTTCCTAAGCTTGCTGATAGTACGCGTTTTGGCTGTGGCTGCTTGCTGGGTTTTGCTATCGGCATCGGTTTTTTAATTGCGATTGGCCCTTCGGGAGCTGGTTTTTTCTGGTTATTTATTTTCCCGCCGTTAGTCGGTATTTTTTTAGGAAATCGAGCCAGCTTATATGCCCAGTGTTTGAATGGGCTAAGTTTGGTATTGATTGGTTTTGCCTATCATTTTAATTGGCTCAATTGGCCTGAAACCCAAGGTTATAGTGTCGGTATTTGGGCCGTTGTCGTGGTCAATTTTATCGTGACCAATGCCATGTTGACGTTAACTATTACTTATTTATTAGGTAAGTTGGCTGACGCACTCGATTCAACCTTAGCATCACGCCAAGCTACCGTATTAGGCTTAGCTAAACTCGCCGAATACAGAGATAACGAAACAGGCGCGCATTTGCTACGTATGCGGCAGTATTCGAAAATGCTCGCGTCGCAGCGACTACTGGCCGCCAATCCTCCTGCAGAATTGAACGAAGATTATATTCAAGACATTAGTTTGTCGGCCATTTTGCACGATATAGGTAAAGTCGGTATCGCCGATGCGATTCTGCTCAAACCGGGTAAATTAACGCCGCAGGAGTTTGAGCAAATTAAAGCTCATCCTGTGATCGGGGGACAAGTGCTACGCAGTTTGTTGGAATATGCGCCCCAATGTACTTTTATTCAGATGGGCCGCGATATTGCCTCGGGTCACCATGAAAAGTGGGATGGTAGTGGTTATCCCCTTGGTTTGAAAGGTGAAGATATTCCGCTTTCGGCGAGGATAGTGGCCCTAGTTGATGTTTATGACGCGCTGACTTCTCCCCGATGTTATAAGCGGCCCTTTAGCCACCAAGAGGCTATCGACTTAATTATTGAAGGCAAAGGTCAGCATTTCGACCCTGAATTAGTCGATTGTTTTATTGAAATTCATCAGGACTTTGAAGTGTTGTCTAAAGCATCGCTGGATGATGCTTATCAGCCGATGGCACAACCTACTATGGTTTAGCGACTCATGTTTTTAAATCGTGTTTTGAAATCATGGTTTTGAAATAAGGCGTGGGTTTTAAAACACACTGATAGCGCTAAAAAAACGCCCAATGCTAATTGCCTTGGGCGTTCTATTTTATAGCGCGTAAGGGACTAAAATAACGACTTAAATCGTTATTTATCAGTGAAGTGCTAAATTGCTTTAGTCACTTGAGTTAACCAAGCCAATTCATCACCTGACATCAACGGAGAAAGTGTATTGAATACTTGCTGATGATAAGCATTAAACCAGTCTATTTCCCCTTGTGTTAACAGGCTCTTATCAATAAGGCGCGCATCCATAGGGATCATAGTCAACGCATCGAATTCATACATTTCACGCTCAGCCCCTTTAAGTGCTTCACAGTGTTGCACTACGACGAGGTTTTCTAGGCGAATACCGAAATCGTCGGTGCGGTAGTAACCCGGCTCGTTGGAAAGCACCATGCCGGGCATCAATGCGATACCGTTGACATTTTTACCTATGCGCTGCGGACCTTCGTGCACACTTAAAAAGTGACCCACGCCATGGCCTGTGCCGTGATCGTAATCAAAACCATGTTGCCATAGATATTGGCGGGCGAAGGCGTCGAGCTGCTGGCCTGAGGTGCCTTTCGGGAAGCGAGCTTGGTCGAGGGCAATATGACCTTTTAGCACCAGCGTAACCATTTTTTTATGCTCATCGGTCACTTCACCTATCGCAATGGTACGGGTCACATCTGTAGTGCCATCAATATACTGAGCGCCAGAATCCACTAAGTAGATGCTGTCCATTGTCATCATGGCTGGTGTGCCATTGTTGTGATTGTAATGGCACATAGCGGCATTAGGACCGGCAGCTGAAATCGTGTCGAAACTTGGCTCGCGGTAACGCTCATCTTCTAGGCGAAAGCTTTCCAATTTATCCGCAAGGGTGCCTTCATCGTGCATACGATTGGCTGCCACTTCGGCATCGAGCCATGCAAGGAATCGACTCACGGCGACGCCATCGCGGATATGGCAGGCACGCATGCCGGCCAGTTCTGCGGCGTTTTTCTGCGCTTTAGGTAAAGCGACAGGATCGATTCCAGCTATCAATTTTGCTCCTGCCTCACGGGCAATGTTTTGTGCCCAAGCGTTTGCAGAATTCGGATCGACAAGTAGTTTTACGTCCTGCATGCTGGCGAGTGTATCGGCAAGAGATGCCTCGCTTTTAAAGCTGACGCCAGCACCAACATGCTCCTCAATGCCCTCTGGGAGTTTGCTTAAATCGGTGAAGAGCTGCATATCGCCATTGGCGTGGAGCAGGGCACTGCCGAGTACAACGGGCAGGCGTGGTACATCATTGCCGCGAATATTGAGTAGCCAGCAGAAAGAATCTAAGGCGGCGATTAAGGCGACATCACCACCGGCTTTTTTTACTAATGCACCAATTTCAATGCGTTTTTGCAGGCTGGTTTTACCTGCACTCTCGTTGCTAAACAAAGTGATAGGCGCGTTCGACTGTGCTGGCCGATTCTGCCAATGCAAATCGATGGGGTTTTGTTCAACTGCAACTAATTCGATTTGGGATTTATTTAAGGTTGCTTTGGCATTGTCATACCAAGCTAAGGTGTGTAAGCGCGCATCGAAACCAACGCGAGACCCTGCTGGTAGCGTGTCACATAACCACTCAATTTGTGGTGTATCGGTTAGGCTTTCATAACTGAAAAGTGTGGCATCGACTTGCAAACGAACTTGAACCGTATAGCGGCCATCGGTAAATATTGCGGCTTTATCTTTCAATACGATAGCCATACCCGCCGAACCGGTAAAGTTGGTTGCCCAGTACAAACGTTCGTTATGTGCCGGCACATATTCGCCCAGATATTCGTCGGCACGGGGAATAATAAAAGCATCGAGATTAGCAGATGTTAATTCGTTACGAATAGCACCGAGACGGTTAGCGATTGATTGTGACATAAGGGCTCCAATTAAGACTGGCATGCTATGCGAGTCGGTAGGCGAAGATCACCTAAGGATGAATGGTTTATACCCAAACAACCTGAAGATGCAGGATTCAGCGGTAATTTAACGCACTTTAGGCAAGGCGGTTATTTGCAGACCTAGTGGGCTAAGTTAAAAATAACCAACGCAGTATAAAGTGCGTTAAAAACCGCCGGGACGGAGCGTCTAGGGCACTTCACTTCCGTGTTGCATCAATTCAAAAGGTAGCCGACATTCTGTCATTGATACGCCTTGAATTGAAGCACCCTAGGCGCTCTGAAACTCGTATCTTCAGGTAGCTTGGGTATATGTTGATTTGAGTTTTAACCGGCTCGGATTATCGCAAGTCTAGCGCGCTAGATGCAAGGGTAGCGAATAAAGGATTTTGTATACAATCGTGAATTTGTGCAGGTAAGACGCTTGAGGTTATGGGGTTTGTTGTTAATTTATTTATGTGATTTTGAGCATGAAAAGTGAATTAAATAAAAGGTTGGTCATGTTTTAATTAGGACTTGTTCCTTACAAATTAGCAACTTAAGTTTTATTCAATCGCTAACATTTGGACCCTATGCTAACATTTGCCATCTCCACTCGGGGTCAGAGTGGAGCACATGTATCAGTGGAGTAAGCGATGCAAATACTAACAATAGATGTGGGCGGTACCAAAGCCCTGTTCGAACTTCAGCTCGCGGGACATACAGAACAATATAAAATCCCCACAGGTGAAGGTTTTAAAATTGAAGAGTTAAATAATCAAATTGCGGCGTTTGAACGTGATTATGATTTACAGCATTACCAACTAGCGATTGCCGTACCTGGACTGGTACAAAATAATCGTTTGGTTTCTTGTAAATCTTTACCTGGACTCAATGGATTGAGCTTCGATACAGTCAAAACCCAGGGTGAGCTTAAGTTTATCTGCAACGATATCGATGCGGGTATGCAAGCGACTTGTGATGCTAAATATGCCTGTGAGTTATTGGTCATGTGCGGCACTGGGATCGGTATGTCTATTGCCTTTAATGGACAAGTCTTTACGGGAGCGACGGGCGTGGCGGGGGAGTTGGGGCCTTGTCGCGTGATGACAGAATCTGGTGAGTTTAGTTTAGAGCAACTGGCCAGTGGCGATTCAGTGCGCAGCCGCAAAATCTCCACTCAGGATGATTTATATCGCGCGGGCAGTTATCTCGGCATGGGATTAGCGTGGGCGGTTAATTTATTTAATCCTAATCGAATTTGGCTTGCCGGCGGTATGATGAATAGCGCTCCTTACTACAAAGGCTGCCTCGAAAGCTTAAAGCAAATGGCATTGAGCGCGCCCTTAGCTGAGATGAAAATCAATCGTGTCGATGATATGGAAACCTTGGTTTGCCGCGGTTTATCAGTGATGCTCGCAAGGGACTATCCCCGCGCATAAGGATCATAAATACCCCGCGCATTAAGGATAATAAATATTGCTCGACTATGGTTTGCGCTATGAATGTTTAGTGATTGAGTTTTAGCTGCATAAGCGACGTAAATTGTGAAATATAAAGCAGGACTTATGATGCCTTTGGCATATCGAGTCCTGTTTTTTTATTCTTAAAGTATTCAGATGATCCTCATTACCCAAAGTAAATATTAGCGATAGTTTAATTTGCATAATTCCTTTCTTATCAGATGACTAGTTCTATTTACGATTTTAGCCAATAACACAGTTGATAATATTTTGTTGCAATTTTATTGCGCTTACGCTTATGCTGATATTTGCAATGACAACGTTGTCATTGTGTGTAAAAGGCAAACCAGTTGAAAAACTGGGACGCAAAGCCTCCGGTCTAAGGGTTCGTCTGTACCTATGATAGCGGGGATACCACAGGTTTTTCTTCATGCAGTTGTCAGTCGTTTTGCATGGTTTTAAGAGAGTGCTGTTTCCTGTCTACGCTTTGTTTGCCTTATTGATTCATATAAAAATTCAATAGGGATATCTCATGTTCAAGACTCAAATTTCAACATCAGCCTTGCTAGTGGCATCAGCGCTGGCATCTACCATCAGTGCCAGCGTTTTTGCAGCGGCGCCCGGTAAACCGACTTTAGGTTGGGGCGAAACTAAGTTCGCTATTATTGAAGTGAATCAAGCGGCTACCGCTTACAATCAATTAGTTACGGTGAAAGATGCCGCCGATGTCTCCGTTAGTTGGAACCTTTGGAGTGGCGATGTGGGCAATAGAGCCCAAGTGTTACTCAACGGCAATGTAGTTTGGGAAGGCCCATCTGGCGCGTCGGGAACCGCTAACTTTAAGGTGAACAAGGGTGGCCGTTATCAGATGCAAGTACAACTGTGTAACAGTGATGGCTGTACGGCGAGCGATGCTAAACAAATCCTCGTGGCTGATACCGACGGCAGCCATTTAGTGCCACTCAATGCTCCCCTAAAAGAAAACAACCGTCCCTATGCGAATAAATCAGGCAAAGTGGTGGGAGGTTACTTTGTCGAATGGGGCGTATACGGTCGTAAATTCCCGGTCGATAAGATACCTGCGCAAAACTTAACCCATATTTTATATGGCTTTACCCCAATTTGTGGTGGTGATGGAATCAATGATAGCTTGAAAGAAATCGAAGGCAGTTTCGAAGCGTTGCAACGTGCCTGTAGTGGTCGTGGTGATTTTAAAGTTGCGATTCACGATCCTTGGGCGGCGATTCAAATACCGCAGGCGGGAGTGAGTGAGCATTCAGATCCTTACAAAGGTAACTTTGGTCAATTGATGGCACTTAAGCAAGCACATCCAGATTTGAAGATTTTACCTTCGGTCGGTGGTTGGACCCTCTCGGATCCCTTCTTTTTCTTCGGTGATAAAACCAAGCGCGATATCTTTGTCGCTTCGGTGAAAGAGTTTCTACAGACATGGAAATTCTTCGATGGCGTGGATATCGACTGGGAATTTCCAGGGGGGAATGGCGCTAACCCAAATTTAGGTAATGCCAATGACGGTGAAACCTATGTGACTCTGATGCGTGAACTGCGGACGATGCTTGATGAACTAAGCGCCGAAACGGGTCGTACCTATGAGCTGACCTCTGCTATTAGCGCAGGTGACGATAAAATTCAAAAAGTCGATTATCAGGCTGCTCAGCAGTACATGGATTACATCTTCTTGATGAGTTACGACTTTAATGGTGGTTGGACTAATACTGAACTCGGCCATCAAACCAATCTGTATGAAGCGAGTTGGGATCCTAATACTCGTTACACCACAGCTAATGGCGTTAATGCGCTGTTAGGCCAAGGTGTGACCCCAGGGAAAATTGTGGTCGGTGCCGCTATGTATGGCCGCGGCTGGACAGGTGTGAATGGCTACAGTGGTAATAATCCTTTCACGGGGACGGCAACGGGCAAAGTAAAAGGTACTTGGGAAGCTGGTGTGGTGGATTATCGTCAGATAGCGAACGATTACATGGGAAGTGGTTGGACTTACAGCTATGACGAAACGGCCGAGGCGCCATCTTTGTTCAAGGCATCTACTGGCGATTTAATCACTTTCGATGATGCTCGTTCAGTTAAAGCCAAGGGGCAATATGTGCTTTCTAATCAACTTGGTGGGCTTTTTGCGTGGGAACTTGATGCCGATAATGGTGACATTCTGAATGCCATGCACGAAGGTTTAGGCCATGGTGAAGGCACCACTCCGCCAGTGAATAAAGCGCCCATTGCCAATGCTGGCGTGGATGTGAATGTCACAGGTCCCGCCGATGTGACGCTCAATGGTAGCGGTTCGCGCGATCCTGAAAACGCTGCTTTAAGCTATCTCTGGACTCAAGTCTCTGGGCCAAGTGTTGCCATCGCGAATGCAGATATGGCGAATGCGACTATTCAACTGGGAGCAACCCAAACCGATGTCGCCTATGGTTTTAGCCTTAAAGTCACCGATCCTGAAGGGCTATTTGCCAGCGATACTGTGCTGGTGACGAACAAGGCTGATACGCCTAATCAAGCACCTGTAGTGACTCTGGCTCCGACTGCGACAGTTGAAGCGGGTAAAACCGTCAGTATAGTGGCGAATGCCTCCGATGCAGATGGTGATGCCTTAACCTACGCTTGGACTGTGCCCGCAGGCGTGTCGGCAACCGGGCAAAATAGTGCCACGTTAGTCGTTACTGGCCCCAATGTTACCGAAGCGACTCGCTATGGTTTGAGCGTGCTGGTTTCCGATGGTGCCTTAGATGCAAGTGCATCGACGAATCTGACCGTGACGCCAAAAGTGGTCGGTGGTGGGTGCGATGCAACCGATCCCAATGCCGGTAACTATCCTGCTTGGCAAACCAGTGTGGTGTATAACACTGGCGATACTGTGAGTCATAGTCAGTTGGTATGGAAAGCAAAGTATTGGACGCAGGGTAATACGCCATCTCGCACCGCAGACCAATGGCAGCTACTCAGCCAAGTTGATCTCGGTTGGGATGCGGGTGTGGTGTATAACGGCGGTCAAACTACTCGCTATAACGGTCGTGTTTGGAAGGCGAGTTACTGGACTAAAGGTGATGTACCGGGTGTTGCAGCAGTATGGGTTGATATTGGCGCGGCAACCTGCCAGTAATTATCCCAAATTTTGATGTTATTGGTTAAAAAATAAAGCCCTGCGAAGTTTCAGGGCTTTTTTCTTTATTAAGCGTTAGGTTTTTTTATGAATACAGCCGAATGCGTTAAGACAGACTCATTGAAGACTGATTTAATCAATCTTAAGCAGTTCCACATCAAATATTAACACAGAACCACCACCAATCTTGCCCGTGCTACGGTTACCGTAGGCGAGTTCACTGGGAATAAAAAACCGCATTTTATCGCCAACAACCATAAGCTGTACGCCCTCGGTCCAACCTTTAATCACCCGATTAAGCGGAAATGCGATGGGTTCGCCGCGATCAACCGAACTGTCAAACACAGTACCGTCAATCAAAGTGCCATGGTAATGCACTGTCACTGTATCGCTGGCTTTAGGATGAACGGTGCCATCGCCCTGAGTTAATACTTGATATTGCAAACCTGAAGCTGTGGTGATCACACCTTCTTTGGTTTTGTTTTGTGTTAAAAACTCATTGCCTAAACGGATATTTTCTTGGGTGGCTTTTTGGCCGTTCATCGAGGTAAAGAAGTAAAAAATCACCCCAGCAATCACCACAACGGCAAGTAACATTTTCATATAAAGAGCACCTTAGTTAATTTTTGCCATATTATCAGTTTTTTAGTATCAGATGCTATCGGCACTCGCGTGTGCGTTGAGCTGGATATCTGGTGCTACCAGTTCAAACCGTTAAAAACTCCCTCAAGACTTTATCCTGCTTTAGAGATCGCTTAATCTGTGGGCTTAAGACTCAATAAAAATTCAATAAAAACAAATAAGAACTAAAATTCAGATAATAAACAAGGAAAGTCTATGTTAAACAAAGCGGCAAAACCTCTGGTCAAACTCGTCGACCGATATCTACCCGATCCTTATATTTTCGTGCTTTTACTTACCTTAGTCGTATTAATTGCTGCTGTGGTTGCCGAACATAAAACCCCGCTGGAAGTCATCAATTATTGGGGTGATGGCTTTTGGACGCTGTTAAGTTTTTCGATGCAGATGCTGTTAGTGCTGGTGGCAGGATTTATGTTGGCAAGCTCGCCGCCGATTAAAAAGCTGCTCGATGCCATTGCTGGATTGGCTAAGTCGGCACCACAAGCCATTATTTTAGTGACTTTGGTGTCACTGGTCGCCAGTTGGATTAACTGGGGTTTTGGGCTAGTGGTGGGCGCGTTATTTGCCAAAGCCTTAGCTCGCAAAGTAAAAGTGGATTATCGGCTGCTGGTCGCCAGCGCCTATTCCGGCTTTGTGGTTTGGCATGGTGGGCTTGCGGGTTCGATCCCATTAACCATAGCGACGGTGGGGCATTTCTCTGAATCGCAAATCGGTATCATCCCCACCAGTGACACCATTTTCGCGAGTTATAATTTATTGTTAGTGGCAATTCTGTTTGTGGTCATGCCCTTAGTAAATCGCTTTATGTTGCCAGAAGAAAAAGACAGTGTTTATGTCGACCCAAGCGCCCTTGATGACAAAGACGCTGAACTTGATGCTTCGGCGTTAGAGCTTAACTCTGCAAATGTGAGCGAGCGTCAGCCTGAAAGCCGTCCTGCGGATAAGTTAGAAAATAGTCGTTTACTCGGCTGGAGCGTCGGTGGCGCTGGGCTTGTATACTTAGGTTATTACTTTTGGGTGCAGGGCGGCAGCTTAAACCTCAATTTAGTGAACTTCTTATTTTTATTCCTCGCCATACTGTTACATCAAACACCACGCAGTTTATTAACCAGTTTGAATGAGGCCATTAAGGGCGGCGCAGGTATTGTTATCCAATTTCCCTTTTATGCGGGCATTATGGCTGTGATGGTGCAATCGGGTTTAGCTCAAAGTATTTCGGAAGGTTTTGTGGCCATCGCTAGCGCCGAGAGCCTGCCATTTTGGAGCTTTATCAGTGCAGGAATTGTGAATATTTTTGTGCCATCGGGAGGTGGCCAATGGGCGGTGCAGGCACCGATTATGCTACCCGCCGCACAGGCTTTAGGTGCAGATGTCGCTCGGGTCGCAATGGCCGTTGCTTGGGGAGATGCGTGGACTAACTTGATTCAACCTTTCTGGGCACTGCCCGTGCTGGCGATTGCAGGCTTAAAAGCGCGGGATATTATGGGCTTTTGTTTAATGCAATTGATGATCACTGGCGTGATTATCAGTATCGCGTTGAGTTGGTTCTAAAGGTAAAGTACAGCCAATTTTGCATTTTAGAGAAAGTGTAGGGCAATTTAAAATTGCCCTTTTTTATTGGCGATGAATGATTAAAACCACTTTTGTGGGTATTGCCGGCGGCAAAGTAAGTTGTGATACAGCCAACCAAAAGCCAGAATGAGCGCAACACCACTGGCGACGGGCATATACAGAAAATCCCAGTGCTGCGCCGTGAGCATAACGACCAGAGGATTCGCTCCCGCGGGTGGATGCACAGTATGGGTTAGCATCATCACCGCTATGCCTAATCCGACCGCAAGCCCTAAGGCTAGCGGGGATACTCCTAAAGTATTTAGAATTATCAGTCCAACCAAACTTGTGAGTAAGTGGCCGCAGAAAATGTTTCTCGGTTGAGCGAGTGGACTTTCTGGCAAGGCAAACAACAACACCATAGTGGCACCAAAGGGGGCCATCAACCAAATGGTTTGCGGTATTAGCTGTTCAAGCGTCGCTAAACTACTGATACACAACGTGGCTCCACACCCTGCGAGCAAGGCCATCTTTAGATTCTGTGGATTGATTCTTTGCATCTTTTCTCCCATTGATGGCTTGTGTTAAGCCCTTATTTTGATAATGAATTGTGGACGTGAATGTTCAGCAAACCATCGCTGCTAACATGCTGTGGTGTTCCGTGTTCACTCTTGATTTCACTATTAACTTAATTTAGTTACCGAAGTAGACAAATTTGTCTACCTGTGCGAATGTTCTCACGGGTAGACTGACTTGTCTACTCGTGAGAAGATAGGACTCATATTTGTTAGCTAAAATTTGCTAACGAATGTTTACCAAAGAAGAGGAATGAGTTGATGCAGGGCACTGAGATTCAGACAGGTACGCCATCGGATAAACGGCAGCAATTGGTCACTACCGCATTTAAACTGTTTTATTTTCAAAGTGTGCATGGGGTGGGGATTAATCAGATTTTGCAGGAATCGGCGATCGCCAAAAAAACCCTGTACCACCACTTTGCCAGTAAAGATGAGTTAGTTGAAGCCGTGGTTCGCTATCGTGATGAGGTATTTTATCAATGGCTTAGCGAGCGAGTGAACGCATTGCCAGCGGGACGGGAGGGCATTGGTGGGTTATTTATCGCGCTCGATGATTGGTTTAATCAAAGAGTGCCGCAACTGTGTGAGTTTCGCGGCTGTTTTTTTATCAATGTCAGCGCCGAATTTACTGAGCCGAGCCATCCAGTGCGCCAACTCTGCGCTCTGCATAAACTGCGAGTGGCGAGTTTAATTAAACAGCAAGTATTGGCATTGGGGTTGCCAGAAGCCAAGACCCAATTTCTTGTTGCGGCAATAGGTTTACTCAAAGAGGGGGCGATAGTGTCGGCGCAACTAAAAGGTGACACTCAGTCAGCACTGTTGGCGTTGTCTGTGGTTGAGCAGTTGATCGATGCCGCGACTCATGCTGCTTAGAGTGCCACCCTCAGATGGCGATTCTTAGATAAGGCACCTTATATAAAAGCTTTTGTATAAAAGCCCTTACATAAAAGCTCTTACATAAGAGCATTAGATAAACATATCTACGGCGCCGGTTTTTACGCCATAACCCAGCACGGCTAAGTTGGCGACAACGGTGAGCCAAAAGACGTTTCTAAATGAGGCTTTAACGGACTTGTGTCTTAACAGGTTTTGGGCAAATAGAGCGCCGGGCCAACCGCCCATGAGGGCGAGCAGATGTAATGTGCTTTCTTTAGTGCGCCATTTGTTACGTTTAGCGGCGGATTTATCGATGGCATAGGCGATAAAGGTGAGCAGGCTTAGTGTGAGGTACATGCCCGCAATCCCGACTGGCAGCATATGTTGCTGCGCTGCGCCGATTAAGCCAGCAAGAAAAATCAGCACTAATAACAGCGGCATAAGGCTTGAGCCTGAAGTGGCTGCATTGGACTTTTGAGTGCGACCACTTTGGGCGCGACTGTTCTGAGCGCGACCGCTTTGTGCTCGACTCTTTTGAGAACGATTGGTTTGAGGTGAAGCGCTGTTGCCCGTTTTGGTAGTTTTTTTGTTTGTCATTATCTGGTATCAATCTCGTGTCAGTGTTTTTAAGCTTGCTTGTGTTCTTGTGATGCCGTGTATTTTTTAAACGCGAGGTGGCGCCAAAGTTTCTCTAGCGGCCCTTGCTTGAAATAGCGTAAGTACAGGCTGGCTAACAATAATTGCACTACTGAATAAACGAGCGCCATGGCCATGTATCCCCATCTATCTAAGCTCAATAGCAATTCGGGAGCTAAGTGTCTAAACACTAACACGCCAACGATGGATTGCAGAATATAGAGACTAAACGCGAGTTTGCCAATATTTTGCAGCGGAGTCAGTATATTAGGATTATTCTGGCAAACCTTAACTATAATGTGGATGTAAATCAGCGCCATAGGAATAGCACTTAGCATGATTAACACATCTGAAAACGCAACGAGAATAGTATTTTTCGTTAAACCTAAGATGGTATCAAGCAGTGATAGCGTTACGCTTGCTAGCAGTAACTTTACCAGTACCGATTTACTAAAACCTTGCTCAAAAGTCCCTTGTTGATACAAAGCCATTCCGAGCAACATCAAGCCAGCCGTAAACCACATTATGGTAAAAGGGATCACCAGTGCCATATAGCCAACTTGCATCAATTGCAGTAATAGTTGGTCGGCATAGCCAGAGGTCCATGCACTGTATTGCTCTGCAAATAGACTCGATTCTCGAGTGAAAGGTTCATCGCTGCCCGTAAGGCTAACCAGCGTAATGATAACTAAGGCGCTTAAAATAAAAATATTCGCTTTGCGCTTAAGGGCTTCAACACTTAAATCTTTGTAACACAAAGCTAAAAATCCGCTGATGCCATAGGTGAATAAAATATCACCTGACCAAATAAAAATGCCGTGGAGTAGGCCAAATACAATTAACCATTTTAAACGTGATCGCAGTAGGGAATAAGCTTCTAGGCCTTTGGCGCTAAATCGCTGATATTGAATAAAAAGCCCGACACCAAACAAGATGGAAAACAGACTGATAAAGCGTGCCTCGATGAAAAAGTTACTGAACACTTTGATAATGTGATCCGACAGCGGCTGTGTTTCATGGGGCGCATAGCCAAAAAAAGTAATGCCCATAAAATAGATATTCATAAAAAATATCCCCAACACGGCTAAGCCGCGAATAGCATCGAGGTTGGCATTACGCTGTGCGGGTATCGTCATTACAACAGGCTGCGTGGAGTCTGATCTTGACCAAGGGTCTTTAGGTAAGTTTGCTGACACGTTAGCTGAGTTCCTTTCGCTAGTAGACATGTTCCACTTTTCACTGGAATTTGGGAGGGCTAGCCTAGCAGGCGCTAGCCTCCAATGAAATACAGCCAACACAAAAAGTAAAATACAGGAAAGGTAGAAAGTGAATTAGCGCCAATGTAAAAAGTGAAATACAAAAATGCAGAAACGGATTGAGAAGACTGTCGAACCATTACTCGCCGATATCTTCGTTCCAGAGTGTGGGATTACTGGCGATAAAGTCCTGCATCAATTGTTTGCACTCGGCATTATCGACCACAGTGACATCCACGCCGCGGGATTTTACATAGGCTTCTGGCCCTTGGAAGGTAGCGTTTTCACCGACGATGACTTTTGGTATGCCATAAAGTAATACTGCGCCGCTGCACATATCGCAGGGCGATAGGGTGGAATACAAGGTCGCCCTTTGGTACTCGGCGGCGCTAAATCGGCCGGCATTTTCGAGACAATCCATTTCGGCATGCAGTACTGAACTGCCTTTTTGTACCCGTTTATTGTGGCCGCGCCCGACGATTTTGCCATCGATCACTAATACCGAACCAATGGGGATGCCGCCCTCGGCGAGTCCTTGCTTAGCTTCTTCAATGGCTGCCGCTAAAAATTCATCCATCTTGATATCCTTAAAATATGAACCCTGAGTATTGAACTCAGCATAGCACTCGTTTGGGAGACAATCTAAATGGTTTTGATTTGTTGCTTCAATAAGTCCCTCAGGCTATCGAGAATTGGCAGCGAAGCCATTTCTGGCCGATAAATCAGGCAGATATCGGCGGAGATGGTTTGTTTTAACTTAATAAACTTTACCCTAGGCCAAGGTTGTGAAGCATAACTTTGCGGCACTATGGATACCCTGTTATCGCCAGCGATGATAGCCATCAAGCTATTGGGCTCGACCATTTCCTGTACTAATTGCGGCATAAATCCTGCGGCCTGACAGCTGGCGATAATCAAATCGCTAGAGGCGGAATTGGCACGGCTGAGTAAGGTAAAAGGCTCATCTTTGAGTTCACTCAAGTCGATGCTTTTACGTCTGGCTAAGGGATGCTTACTTGCCAGTGCTAACACCATAGGTTCGCTGGTGATGGTTTCGGCGAGAAGGTGCGGCAAATTTAAGGTGTCGGCGTAGCGCACTAGGCCAAAATCGATTTCTTGATGTGCTAAGGCGACTTTTTGAGTTTCAGGTGATAACTCTTGAAATATCAGCTCATTATCAGGGCGTTGCTTGCGAAAGCTTTTCAGTATGTCACCAAATCCCATCCAAAACAGCGAGCTCATGATGCCAATCCGAATATGGTTTCTATCGAGTCGCCCAAGCTGAGCCACTTGTTCCAATGAGGTATTCACCAGCTCGAATATTTGTTCGCACTTCTCTCTTAACAATTGGCCATAGGGCGTGAGCTCGACCTGACGAGTGCTGCGGGTGAACAGCTCAACGCCAAGGAGCGATTCTAACTCTTTGATTTGTGCGCTCAGCGGAGATTTCGATAGATGCAGTTGTTCGGCGGCAGCGGTAAAGTTTTTCACTTCAGCCACTCGATGAAAATACCGCAGCATCTTCAAGGTGACGAGTTCTGATGCGTTTATCGTGCTCATTTTAGGCTCACTATTTTCAGCTATTGTCCTTTTTATCAGCACAATAGTGCGGTTAATCGCGATTATTTGCAATCCTAAGCCCGCTTATACTGAGGGTCGCTTACTCTTTCATTCTTTTGCTATGAGGTACCTTGTATGAGCCATGATCCTGTTATTAATGCCCTTGCGACGATTCGAGCCTGTAAACCGAATTTCTCTCCCCGTGCTGCTATGATTTTGGGCTCAGGGCTTGGCGCGTTTGCCGATAATTTAGATAACAAAGTAGTGATCCCCTATGAAGAGTTAGACGGTTTTCCTGTGAGTACCGTCGTCGGCCACTCTGGAGAGCTTGTGCTCGGCAGCTTACATGGCATCGATATAGTGTGCATGAAAGGCCGCGGGCATTTTTACGAGCACCAAAGTATGAAGGTGATGACGACGCCTGTGCGTACTTTCAAACGTTTAGGGTGTGAATTGTTACTCGTGACTAACGCTGCGGGGTCATTACGGCCAGAGCGGATCGGCGTGGGATCATTAGTTATTTTCAGCGATCACATCAACACTATGCCGGGTACGCCCATGACGGGCGCGAATGATGATAGCTACGGCCCACGCTTTTTTAGCCTAGCCAATGCTTATGATAAAGACCTGAGATCAGAAGCCTTAAGTGTCGCAAAAGCCGCCGGCATTGAAGTGAATCAAGGGGTCTTTGTGTCTTACTCTGGCCCGTGTTTTGAAACCGCGGCTGAAATCCGCATGATGCAAATCATCGGTGGCGATGTAGTGGGAATGTCCGTGGTGCCAGAGGTGATTTCGGCGGCGCATTGTGGTTTGCCCGTGTTGGCTGTGTGCGCCATTACCAATATGGCAGAAGGGTTGGGGGACGTGCAGTTATCCCATGAACAAACCTTAAAATGTGCCAAGCTTGCTGAAGCCGACTTTATCCGTTTAATTGAGCGTTTTACTGCAAGCCATTTTGCTTAATATTTTGCATAACTGTGCTGCTATATTGCGATAGGGCTGGGATTTTAAAAGCTCGTATCTAACAGTTCGTACTTAAACGTGAGCGAGCAAGGCGCCGCACAATTCAGTTCTCCGAATGTTTTTGCGAAATACGGCTGAAGGTTAAAAAGTAAAGGGAGCAAAGCTCCCTTTTTAAATGCTGACATTAAGTGTAAGTCTTGATTCAAATCGTTTATTTTTGCGGTTTTTCTGAAATCCACAATTTGATATGTCCTTTCACCACAACCACTCCTTGGGTGTCGTAGGCGGTAACGGGGACCAGCATATCGCCGGGCGTCCATTGCTCTGGTGTCACTTCGGCGACACATAAAATATCGCTGCCTGCTTTAGCTGTATAATCCAAACTCATGCCCTTAGGGATCCAACGTAAATGTTTTGGAATAGAGGCTTCGGCCATCACGCCCATGGCCATTTCTAGACCATTACAAATCGCAATCACATGCACAGTTTTTATATGATTATGAACGGCATGGCGTTTTTTAATTAAACAGGCGCAGTGATTAAGGCGTAATTCAGTGATCAGTGGTTTGATGGTGCCGAAATAGGGCGCCATGCGTGAAACCATGATTGAAAATAGTTTTTGGCCGAAGGGATAACGGCGAGTTTTGTGGTAGAGCGCGAGCACTTTATTAGGTTTTTGTTCTGCAGTGCTAGAAGAGTCTGTCTGGCTCATGGTCATCCTTAATAATGGTGCAAAGGGGTGTTGTTATCTTGAGCCTGTTCCAAGTTGAGCTTGGGTTGCTCTGGTCGGATGAGTGTAACATTAGGATAACAACAAATACCAGTCGGCTTAATTAAGTAAACTTCATTTCGCGGTTTTAAGTGTAACACCGTATAATTGCGGCCAATTTGTCGTGTAGCGGCAATGGCATGTTGATTTAACTACAAGGACTCACAGTGAAATATTTGCTGACGTATTTTAAGGGAATGGCCATGGGCGCTGCTGATGTTGTGCCTGGCGTTTCGGGCGGCACCATAGCGTTTATTACCGGTATTCTCGATACTTTGCTCGATAGTGTAAAACGCATTAATCCTTCCCTTTGGGGTGTAATCAAGTCGCAGGGCATAAAAGGGGCATTTGCCCATATTAATGGTGGCTTTTTAGTGAGTCTGCTGGCGGGGATCCTGACCAGTATTTTTACCTTTGCGAAGCTGATTTCTTGGTTGTTGGCGGTACATCCCATCCCGATCTGGTCGTTCTTTTTTGGGCTTATTCTTATCTCTGTCGTGCATATGCTTAAGCAAGTGAGTGGTTTCACTGTGGCACGTTTAGGTTTATTTGCGCTTGGTGTGCTGGCTGCATGGGCGATTACTGTACTGAATCCGGTCGCGGTAGAAGCCAGTTACATGAATATCTTTTTCGGCGGCGCGATTGCGATTTGCGCTATGGTATTGCCGGGAATTTCAGGCAGTTTCATCTTATTATTGTTAGGGTTATATCCTGTGGTCCTCGCTGCCGCTAAAAATATTCAGCTGGATATTTTGGCCTGTTTTGCTGCTGGTGCCGTGATGGGATTACTGACGTTCAGCCATTTATTGTCGGCGCTGCTGCGTAAATACCATGATGCCACTATCGTGTTTCTAACCGGATTAATGTTAGGTACCTTAGGTAAAATTTGGCCATGGAAAGAAATCTTAACTTGGCGGACCAACTCCCACGGCGAACAAGTACCTTTGCTGGAGCAAAATATTTCCCCGCTTAATTTTGAGCAAGTAACGGGTCAGCCTTCACAACTGATGTTAGCCATTGTGTGTATGTTAGCGGCGATTGCACTGGTTTGGGGGTTAGAGAAAGTGGGCAAAAGAGATTAGCCCTTTGTTACCTCAACATCATATTCAATAAAAGCAGCGAGATACGCTGCTTTTATTTTTTTGCTCATATGCTCATCTTACTTGAATCAGGTCAGCTTTCGACTTTAGGGCAATGTCATTTTAGCCCTGTTTTGGTTACAATCACAGTTCACATTTAGCGTACTCAGTCGACGTTATGTTCCAGTTTAAACTCAGTGAGAGTTTGCAGTTACGATAAGGATATACTTGTGGATAAAAAACAGGTCTCGTGGGGCGGTGTAGCGCTGGCGATTTTTGCTTTGGGTCATGTGGTTAACTTACTCATAGATAAACAGGATTCTGATATATCGCCCGAATTAAAACAGCAAATTTCTGACACGATATTGGCTCACAGATCACCATCCACCACGAATAATTCATTAACGTCCATCCCGAGCAATCTTGAGGTGGCCGACGATTCTACCAAAATCCCTATGCCTGCCCAGTTAGCCCAAGTGAGTCAAATCTACAGTAATCTCAGTGCATTTGCGGCACTCAAGCAAGACGGTACTGTGGTGGCATGGGGCGATGCTGAATGTGGTGGCGATATCAATAATGCCGCAGAGCCTCTGGTCAATGTAAAAGAGTTATACGCGGCGGAGAATACCTGTGGTTTTGCGGCCTTAACCCGTGATGACAAACTTATTCCTTGGGGGATGGGGATGAAGCAAGTGCTGACAGGCGTTCGTTCTTTTGTGTTGGCAGAAGGGCTTTATGCGGCCATCAAACAAGATGGTAGTGTAGTCAGTTGGTCTAATCTGGATTCAACACCAGCCGAACTGCTCTCGGGTCAATATGCTGCGCCTGCGATGACCAATATTGATTTTGTGTTGATTAATAAAGGTGCCTTTGCTGCCTTAAAGCTGGGGGGAGCAGTAGTGACTTGGGGCGATGCCGCTTATGGTGGCGATAGTCGCCACGTGGCCTCTGAGCTTAACCATGTCGATCTGCTCTATGCCAACAATAATGCTTTTACCGCGAGGACTGCGACAGGGAAATTAGTGTCTTGGGGCGGGGTCAACGATGATCAAAAAGGCCGCGAACAACTGGCAAAACTCAGCCAATTAGCGCCTGCCGTGAAAGTTGTCAACACGGATCATGGGTTTGCGGCGCTGCTGGCGGATGGCAGCGTATATACCTGGGGTGAGGGCGAATTGACTGAGTATCACGTCGCGTTTCCAGCGCGTTTATCTACTACAAAACGCGCCAATAAAGTGATTGATATTTATGCAAATCGTGGCGCATTTGCCGCCCTAACCATCAGTCGTCAACTGCACGTATGGGGCAGTAAATTCAATGGTGCCGATACATCAGTCCTACAGGATAAGTTGCAAAAAGTGCACAAGGTTTATCCCTTTGAGGAGGGTTTTGTCGCGTTACGCAGGGATAATACGGCCATTGCTTGGGAAGGTTGGGACTTGGTAGACAAGCAACCACGTTATCAAGAAGTCACTCAGGTGAGTAAAGTGGTGACCTATGAGCGGGAGTTTGCCTTTTTAAAACAGGATGGCACTGTGGTTGATGGCCACTCTGGACCCAAAACTGAAATTACCCAAGCAACGGATATTTTCCCGACAGGCTTAGGGTTTACGGTTAAACGCCAAGATGGTTCGATTGCGGTGTGGATGGGAGGTGAGGCTGCGTTAACATTAGATAAACAAGCCGTTGATTTGAGCCAAATGCGCGACATTCGCAGCAATTTGCTCGATGCCATTGCCTTAATGGCCGATGGCACAGTGCAGGCATGGAATATGATGGGCTTTAGCGGACAAGCTGCGCAATAACAAGCGCAATCACAAGTGCAAAAATAATAAAACGAAAGGGCTAAGGTTATTTACACCTTAGCCCTTTCTATTTAGGCGAGTTTTTTCTCGCTTTAAGCTTGATTGGCTTTGATTTCCCGCAGATAGCGATAAATCGAATGCACTGAAATCCCCAATCGAGTGGCCGCGACTTGGGCACTGTCCTTGAGTTCGAAAATCCCTAACTCGTGGAGTTGATTGACGATTTCGCGACTCTTTTGTGAAGGTGAAATCGCGGGATTCGCGCGAACCTCATGGTTCACACTGTCGATAGTGCTATGGAGCGCTTCATCGATATTGCGGGCAAACACCTCGGGCGAGCTGGTCAGTTCGCTGCCAAGGAGTTGCTCTGGCATCATAGTGCGCAGAACTGATTGCAGTGGTGCATCCATGTCGCTGTTAATACACAGTAACCCTATGGGTTGATTTTTACTGTTACGGATCACCGTCGTAATTGATCTTAGCGTCTTACCATTGGCACATTTAGTCAGGTAAGAGTTGGAAATATCCTGACCGGTTTTGAGCTTGAGCAAGGCAAGGTTGGTTATTGGAGCACCCACTTCACGGCCTGTGACATGGCCATTGGCAATTTTGACCACAGACGGATGTTTCGCATCTAGGCTGTGCAATACCACTTCTGTGTGTTGGCCATACATGGCAGCGATGCCATCGACGATATTTTCGATGGATTTCAGAATATCCAGATCACTTTGCGTTAAATCTTGCAGTTTCACAATTTCAACCTTTAGTTATTAACCCGCAAATATTCAGCGGGTTAAAATCATCATGCCGACATAATATCGATAATAGTGACATCTGTGGATGACATGCCATTGAGGATCATTTTGCCAATGTTTTTAATGGTTTTCTCTACATCGGTAGCAATAATACCTTGGCCTGAGACATTGTGACTACTGAGCGCCATCAAAAATGAGCGCACGGCCGCACTGGATGAAGTGCTAACCTTCATGGCGCAGGACGCTTTAGCGCCGTCACATACCATGCCAGAGCTGTCGCTGATCACGTTTTGAATCGCGAAACAGGATTGTTCGAACGAGCCACCGGCTAAATACACCATGGCCATAGAAGCGGCTGCGCTGGTGACTGTATTGCCACAAAATGCCGACAGTGGTGGATAATGGGACTTGATATAAATCGCCCCTAGATGGCTCATAATCAAGGCGCGGGCGAGTTTTTCTTCCGAAACCTTATAACATTGTGCCGTCAATACCACAGGAATAGTTGCCGCTATGCCTTGATTACCACTGCCAAGATTACTCATGGCGGGCAAGTTTGCCCCGCCCATGCGAGCATCGGATGCTGCAGCAGTTAACATGACAATTTTATTCAGTAAGTCTTCACCGATAATGCCCGCGGCTATGCCGCTTTTCATGGTGCGGCCGACTTCCAGCCCATAGGGATTCGCCATGCCTTCATCGGATAATTTGCCGTTTAGCTCAGAGGCTTCGAGAATGAATTTGATCTCTTCGAAGGGGACTTCTTGGGCGAAGCGATAAATGGACTCGATAGTGATATCCACGCCTTCACAGATGGAACCAGTGGCTTTAGCTTGCGTGCTATCGACACTGAAGACGGATTCGCCGTTGAGGCGCTTCTCGGCGATCAGTGTATGGCCGCCGCAGATTTTCACTAGGGCTTCGCGGTCGCCTTTTTTCGCGATGACACAACAATAGATAAATTCTGCTGTTTCGGTGCGCTCGACCGTCACTTTGCCCGCATCAATAAGGGCCTGTGCTCTGGCGACTTGTTCTGGCGTGATCACGGCCAATACTTCTAAGCCCGCATCAGGATTACCCGCAATGGCGCCTGCTGCAGCGGCAATTGCCAGACCGATTTTGCCTGTGCCAGGCACAAACACGCCCATAGAGTTTTTATAAAGATTGTCAGACACTTGTACTGCTATTGAATCGGGTTCAACACCCAGCAAGGCGCGGGCGACGGCGGCGGCGTAAGCGGCGGCGATGGGCTCTGTGCAGCCTAATGCGGGCTTAACCACTTGTTTAATGATTTGAATATACTGCTGCCATTGGGGTTTCATGAGCTTACAACCTTATGTTAATACTTAGATTTTAACGTGTGCTATCGCTTCAACTTCTACTTTAACGCCCAGCGGAAGGTCCTTCACTGCAAAACAGCTACGAGCTGGGCAGTCGGTTTTAAAATAGGTTTTATACACTTCGTTAAAGGCGGCAAAGTCACTGATCTCTGCAAGATAACAAGTGGTTTTAAGAACCGTTTCTAAGCTGCCACCACCCGCTTCGAGCACGTATTTGAGATTCTCTAATGATTGAATCGATTGCTCAGTAATCCCACCGTCAACTACGCTGCCTTTCTTTTTACAAACAGGGAGTTGGCCAGAGGTAAAAATGAGGTTGCCATAGGCTGTGCCATGGGAATAAGGGCCAATGGCCGCGGGAGCACGTTCTGCGTGAATAATGGTTTTCATTGTCTCTCCAACTTGCAAATAAAATTGAATGCCTAGGTCGGCGTATGTGCAACATTATTTGTATTTTTATGTTTTATTGCAATTATTTTTTAATGAATTTCATTTGTTACTGCGGTTTGTGCGCTATTTATCTCGTTTTCAGTCAAGTTGTGAGCTTTAACTCTTTGTTCAACAAAAGTTGAGTATTTTGATTGCTGAGTTTGTTTTGTTCAAATATATTTGCACAAAATAATGCCAACTAGGTAAAGGTGAAATGATGGATGCAACAATTACTGCTGCACAGTGGAAAGCAGATACCCGCTTCGATAGTACGGATTGGGGCTGGATTATCATGAGTATAGGAATGGCGATTGGCGCGGGGATCGTATTCTTGCCTGTGCAGGTCGGTTTGATGGGGTTATGGGTTTTCTTACTGTCTGGCATTATTGGCTATCCTGCCATGTATATGTTCCAACGGTTGTTTATCAATACCTTAGCAGAATCTCCAGAATGTAAGGATTACCCGAGTGTGATTTCGGGTTACTTAGGTAAAAACTGGGGTATGTTGTTGGGTGGTTTGTATTTCATCATGCTGGTCATTTGGGTGTTCGTTTATTCAACGGCCATTACAAACGACAGTGCTTCATTTTTGCAAAGTTTTGGGGTCACTAAAGCGTTATTGTCAGAAAATCCTTTCTATGGTTTAGCCTTGATCTGCGGTCTTGTTGCTTTAGCCTCCCGCGGTGAGAATCTTTTGTTTAAGATCTCTACTTTTATGGTACTGACTAAGTTGGGCGTTGTCGCCGTGCTAGGGCTATTGATGGTGGATAAATGGGATATCAATAATATCGGCGCTATCCCAGCCACGGGAGATTGGTTAAAAGATGCGGTCGTTATGCTGCCCTTTACGCTAACATCGATTCTGTTTATTCAAAGTTTAAGCCCTATGGTGATTTCATACCGTTCGCGGGAAAAATCCCTTGCGGTAGCGCGCTTTAAAGCGATGCGCGCAATGAATATTGCCTTTGGCGTCTTGTTTGTCGTGGTGTTTTTCTATGCAGTGTCATTCACGCTGGCAATGGGTCATGATCAAGCCGTGCGTGCATCGGAAGAAAATATCTCGGCTCTTGCTATGGTTGCCCAAGGTATGCAGGGACAAACACTGAAATTGCTGAGTTTAACCTTGAATATTTTTGCGGTGATGACGGCTTACTTTGGCGTATATCTCGGTTTTAGGGAAGCTTGCCAAGGATTGACCATGAACATGCTGCGCCGTTATATGCCTGAAGATCGTATCAACAAAAAGCTTGTTGGTTACGGCATCATGATTTTTACCATTCTATTATCTTGGGGCGCGATTGTGTTGAATGCGCCAGTGCTGAGCTTTACGTCGATTTGTAGTCCAATTTTTGGTTTAGTCGGTTGTTTGATACCCGCTTATTTAGTGTACCAAGTACCTGCATTACATAAGTACAAGGGTGTGTCGCTGTATATCATTATTATCACAGGCTTATTGCTGTGCGTATCCCCCTTCTTAGCGTTTAGTTAACAGGGATAAAGTGGTACAAAAAGATAAGCTTTAAGGAATTAAAAAACCGGTGTTAAGTGTAAACTTAATACCGGTTTTCTGTGTTGAGCAATCATTTCGATAATGCTCTATGGTCAAAGTTTGAATTGAGATGTGGCGTTTTTCAGTTCATCGGCAAAATCGACTAATCCCTCAGAAACATTGCGAACCTGCGACAGAATTTGCAATGTCTGTTCAAATGAAGCATTCATATTGACGACGTTATCGACTACTTGAGAAGCAACCGAGGCTTGCTCCTCCGTTGCCGAGGCAATGTGAGTATTCATACTATTGATACTGACAATCTGCTGTTGAATTGATTTCAGTGCACTCCCTGTATTTTGAGCATTGGTTTCATTTTCCGATGACTTCGACATCGCCACATTCATGGTATTGACCGAGGAAATGGCCGCCGTTTTAAGGTTTTGTAACACATGGCGAATTTCAGTGGTTGCATCGGCTGTTTTAGAGGCAAGGGCGCGGACCTCATCAGCGACTACGGCAAAGCCTCGTCCTTGCTCACCCGCGCGGGCGGCTTCGATGGCGGCATTAAGTGCCAACAGGTTGGTTTGCTCGGCAATAGAGGTAATCACATTTAAGATAGAAGTGACATTTTCAGTATCTCTGGCGAGCTCGTTGATCGAGTTAGAAGCCGCCTGAATTCCTGTATTTAATTGCTGTGAAATATCGATTGTGCGCTGAACGACTGTCATACCTTGCATCGCTTCTTTCTCCGCGACCTGTGCTGCACTGGCGGCTTGGCGGGCATTTTGCGAAATTTCGATGACAGAGTGACGCATGTCTTCCATTGAGACTTGTACTGCGCTGGCATCATGGCTTTGCCGCTGAGTGGCATGCGTCGCATCTTCCATGCGCTGTTTCAGTGAGCGCGAGCTATCAAGTAAGGGATCGGTAACATTCACCACCCTTCGAATAGAATCTCCGAGTAAGCGAAGAAATCGATTGAAGTTACTTGATACTTGGCCGAGTTCATCACTACCAGATACTTTGAGCTGATGACTAAGATCGCCTTTTCCATCGGCCAGCTCACTCAGTGACTGGGCGACATTACGCGCAGATGAGCTGATAGCGCGTGCTATGGCAATAGTGACAATCAACATCACGATCAGCAAAGCGATGCCGATGGAGAGGGTGAGCCACAAACTTTGCGCAGATCTGTCGCTAGCTTCTTTTATCGATTGTTTAAATTCGAGTACTTTGCTTTGTTTGTAATCTTGTATTTCATTAAGTACAGCTTCGTAGGCTTGGGATTTTTCTTGGCTGATCTGGCCAATGTTTGCCATATCAATCGTACCCGCCAACATGCCTTTAGCCAGCTTAATCGTCATGTCGTTATAGCGGGTTAATTTAGCGGATAGATTACTGAGTTTATTGGCTTGTGAGGGATCGACACTATCTAATTGTTGTAGGTTTTTACGTAAAGATTCATACATAGTACCTGCATTTGTTAACAGGTCTTCGTCGGCAAAAGAAACTGATTGAGTGTAAAGTTCATCGAGTCGTTGGATAAAAAATACGTTTTGATTGGCGAGTTCAACTCTTTGGTAAACTTGCTGCTCCATATAATTAAGTGTGGTGCGATTTTTATTTATGGAGATGACACTAATGCTTAAGTTTAAAGCGAAAATGATGACAGCTAAAATAAATATCGCGATAACTTTTTTAAAAATAGAAATATCATTAAAGAAATTCATCCCTTGCCCCCAAGTTGTGCCGAGCTTGAGCTCGGCACTCCAATCTAAAACTCGGCAATAACTTTTACCGAATCATTGGCCTCACTACTATCAATATAGCCAATAATATTGGGGTTCGATGCAACTAATTTTATCATCTCCGCCCCACTAGTGACTTCCTTGGGTGGCGTTCCTTTGCCTGTAAATACTTTTTGTGACCAATATGACTTAAGTTGGCTGGATGACTTGCCCAGCACTTTAGTATCAAAGGTTTCCCTTAAGGGCATAGCACTGTCAAGATTGACCGGCACGGCCTGCGCTCCACCAGGAAAGGTCTTTGTTTTCCCTAGAAAAATATTTTCAATAACCTTTTGGTCGACAGTGTCTGCATTACTGGGATGAACGATGACAACCACACCAGCAAATAGTGGCATTGAGACTAAGCTGAGTAGGATTAAGCAAAGTAACTTATTCATTTCTCTCTCCTAAAATACTAAGTCAATGCCAAGACTGATTGATTTCGAATCCCCTGCGACTTTCATGCCTGGGCCACCGTCATCTTTAACGTCATCATACTGAATTTTTAAGGCCGCCGAAGGATGGAAATCCCAACGTATACCTGCAGAACTTGTATGGTGAACTTCACCGCATGTTCTGGTCTAATCCCATCGGACACTTAATTTTGAGACAGTATGGTCAATAAATTAAGAGGTCTATATGAGTCTGAAGAAATCACATAAGAGTTATCCGCAGGCATTTAAAGATGAAGCCGTCTTGATGGTGCTAGAACAAGGTTATAGCGTTGCCGATGCGGCAAAGTCTCTTGGAGTTAGCACGAGCCTGCTTTACAACTGGAAGGAAAAACACGAAGCCCTGAAACAAGGTATCACCTTAGA
>NZ_JAKKRO010000171.1:0-1011 GCF_025654235.1 Shewanella sp. SM32
TATACCCAATCAACCTGAAGATGCGTGGGTAAAGAGCTGAAAATTATCATTGATCCGCGACGCTAAACTTTCACCAATATCGGGTAATGTTTCTTTGAAAAATTTATCCAGTGCGGACCTGAAATCTCGCTTATTTTTGAAGTACACGCTGTTCCTCGCGTGCTCATTCATGACCTTCCACAGTCTTTCTATCGGATTGAGGTTCGGGCTGTAAGGCGGTAAATAATGCAACTCAATATTGTGCGAAATTGCAGCATTCTTCACTATCGCCGCTCGGTGATAACCAGCACCATCCAAAATAAGATGTAGCTTCTGAGTTTGTGGGTATTTGTCTCTTAATTGCCCGAAAAACTGCACTATGCTTTCGCTGTTTACCCATTCATATTCATTGACCACTGCACTGGCAATATTATTGAGCTCCAACGCGCCAATCAGGTTTAGCCGTGTACGACTGCCGGTGGTTTCTATGGCTTTGTCTTGCCCAGTTCGTATCCAGCCGTGTGAGATTTTGGTTGCCTGAGTCGGATGTACGGCATCCATAAATAAAATGCGCTCATCCTCACCGCAATGCGCTTTGAGTGCCTCATAAGCCTCAACAAAAGCCTGTTGCTTTGCCGTATCAAACTTATGCGGTACGCCTTTGGGCTTCTTGTAGCTAAAGCCGTTTTTGCGAAGCCATTTGTGCATAATTAATTCTGCGATTTGCTCTGCAGTTAACAGGCTTTGTGAACCGCCATTTTCAGGCTTGAGCTTCTCTGACAAGGTGTAATCGGCAAGGTGATTACGTACAGTGCTTTCATGAATGCGTAATGCTTGAGAAATCATTGCCGGGGTCCAGCCTTCGGATGCAAGCAGTACTGCTTTGATGCGGTCACGAATACGCCCGTCACGCGTTTGAGCATGCTGGGTCTCTAGGACTTGTTTTTGTTCAGGAGTAAGGAGTAGTTTCATAATCGTTAGCTTGATCCTCATTTCACTGAAAATCAAGCATCTTCATTGATCACGGGTATA
>NZ_JAKKRO010000172.1:0-678 GCF_025654235.1 Shewanella sp. SM32
TTACAAGCCTTCTCCTCATCAATCCCTTCAGCTGCCTTCTCCTCATCAATCCCTTCAGCTAAACGACCATGCACGACTAAGTGCCCAAGTTCATGGGCCAAGGTGAAGCGCTGACGGTCACCACTTTGGGCGGTAGAGATCACCACTACAGGAGTGCTACCAATCTTGCCCGCTAAACCGTCAAACTTCTTATCTGTTTCCACATCCGTGGTAATAATCATCACGCCCTTAGCTTCGAGGGTATCGATCATATCGTGAATAGGGTTTAGCCCTAGCACCCAAGCATGGCGCATCTGAATAGCCAAGTCTTCCGCTTGTTCTAAGCTAAAGATTTGTTCTGGAAGTTCATCAGGTAGAGCAAACTCAGGGATCGGTTTTACCGAGTCCGGATAAAGCTCTAAGAGCTCCTGCCAACGTTCAGCTTGTTCTAAAACATCGCCATTAATTCGGTCTAAAACTTTCTTTGGTGTACTAGCACGCTTGCGGTACTCTACGCCCTCTAGTTTCACCTTCGTTGGACGAAAGAAGTACTCAGTGCGCACATCGAGCGCTTTCGCGAGTTTTAGTAGGTTTGAAGAAGAAGGCATAGCCGTGCCATGTTCATACTTTTTAATGGCGTTAGCGGACAGTCCTACCTCGTTGGCTAATGCATTCATGGATAGCCCGGCAGCCTTACGG
>NZ_JAKKRO010000173.1:0-678 GCF_025654235.1 Shewanella sp. SM32
TTACAAGCCTTCTCCTCATCAATCCCTTCAGCTAAACGACCATGCACGACTAAGTGCCCAAGTTCATGGGCCAAGGTGAAGCGCTGACGGTCACCACTTTGGGCGGTAGAGATCACCACTACAGGAGTGCTACCAATCTTGCCCGCTAAACCGTCAAACTTCTTATCTGTTTCCACATCCGTGGTAATAATCATCACGCCCTTAGCTTCGAGGGTATCGATCATATCGTGAATAGGGTTTAGCCCTAGCTCCCAAGCATGGCGCATTTGAATAGCTAAGTCTTCAACTTGTTCTATGCTAGTAATTTGTTCAGGAAGCTCATTTGGTAAAGTAAACTCAGGGATAGGCTTCACTGAGTCGGGATACAACTCTAAAAGCTCTTGCCAACGTTCAGCTTGTTCTAAAACATCGCCATTAATTCGGTCTAACACTTTCTTTGGTGTACTAGCACGCTTGCGGTACTCTACGCCCTCTAGTTTCACCTTCGTTGGACGAAAGAAGTACTCAGTGCGCACATCGAGCGCTTTCGCGAGTTTTAGTAGGTTTGAAGAAGAAGGCATAGCCGTGCCATGTTCATACTTTTTAATGGCGTTAGCGGACAGTCCTACCTCGTTGGCTAATGCATTCATGGATAGCCCGGCAGCCTTACGGGCTCGTTCTAAGCGTTCTGCAAACATG
>NZ_JAKKRO010000174.1:0-665 GCF_025654235.1 Shewanella sp. SM32
GCTAGGGCTAAACCCTATTCACGATATGATCGATACCCTCGAAGCTAAGGGCGTGATGATTATTACCACGGATGTGGAAACAGATAAGAAGTTTGACGGTTTAGCGGGCAAGATTGGTAGCACTCCTGTAGTGGTGATCTCTACCGCCCAAAGTGGTGACCGTCAGCGCTTCACCTTGGCCCATGAACTTGGGCACTTAGTCGTGCATGGTCGTTTAGCTGAAGGGATTGATGAGGAGAAGGCTTGTAATGCCTTTGCTGGTGCATTTCTTTTACCTACCCAATCACTTATTGAACACTTGGGTGAAAAGCGCCGTCATATTGAACCGCGTGAATTACTGATGCTAAAGCACGAATACGGTATTAGCATGCTAGCGGCACTGTTTCGAGCTGGCCAATGTGGAATAATTACGCCTGCGACTCAGAAAAACCTATTTATGCTGTTTAGCAAAAATGGCTGGCGAACGGAGGAGCCAGGAAAAGCATACCCTCATGAATCGACTTATCTACATAAGCAGTTGGTATATCGTGCTTTAGGTGAAGAATACATAGGGGAGTCAAAAGCTGCAGAGTTACTTGGCATGTCTGTTTCTAGCTTTCGTAAAGAACGAAAGTTGGAGGTGCCGACTCAAGCACAGTTAGCTCAGGAGGCTAGCCGTGCAGCAG
>NZ_JAKKRO010000175.1:0-632 GCF_025654235.1 Shewanella sp. SM32
CAACGCTTTTCGCAAGTTACTACGTCCTTCATCGCCTCTGACTGCCAAGGCATCCACCGTATACGCTTAGTCGCTTAACCATACAACCCAAATGAGTTTCACTCACCTGCGTCGCATTGCGACCAGCTTGGTTTTACTTGTCTCACTTCTGACCAAAGAAGTGGACGCGCCTTAGACGTAAACTATTCAATAAAGAATAATTTACTATTGAATATTCAAGACACTTAATAAAGTGTTTGAGAACTCATGATGCTCTTGCTTAGCAAAGAATGCTTTCGCAATTACATAGTTTTGTAATTAATCACATGACAGACTCATGTAATTAAATACTATCAGCTTTCCAAATTGTTAAAGAACAATGCGTACCGGCTAGCGGCGCATTTAGCTCTGACTTCTCCTAAGAGAAGATAAACAAGCAATCTGTGTGAACACTCAACAAACATTAAGTTAGTCGTATAGGTAAGGAGGTGATCCAGCCCCAGGTTCCCCTAGGGCTACCTTGTTACGACTTCACCCCAGTCATGAACCACAAAGTGGTGAGCGCCCCCCCGAAGGTTAAGCTACCCACTTCTTTTGCAGCCCACTCCCATGGTGTGACGGGCGGTGTGTACAAGGCCCGGGAACGTATTCAC
>NZ_JAKKRO010000176.1:0-625 GCF_025654235.1 Shewanella sp. SM32
AGTAAAGAATCCGCCTTCTTAGAAGGCGGCTTTGACTTGCCCCTGGAAGGGGCTATTCCAAAAACTACATCATCTGCAACGACAATTGAGCCTCATGTTCCTGATCTTGTTTATCTTGATGGCGCACATATCGTCTAATGATTTCTTCATTAACACCTACTGTATCTACAAAATAACCTCTGGCCCAAAAGCTATTGCCCCATAGCTTTTTACGTACATAAGGGAATTTATTGAATAGCCTTATCGCACTTCTTCCTTTCAATACTCCCATCAGCGTTGATACTGACAGCTTCGGCGGGATTATGACTACCAAGTGAACGTGGTCTATCTGAACGTTTAATTCTAAAACCTCACAACCCTTCATATTGCAAAGGATATAAATTGACCTGTATAACTCCTTACCAAGGTTTCCTTTTAAAATTTTAAAACGGTACTTCGGAGTCCAAACAATATGATATTTGCAACGCCAATAAACATGTGATGAACTTCTATAATCGCCCATGCTTTTCGTTTCCTCTTACTTGTGGTGAATAAGAAGTCTCTTTTAGCATGGGCGTAATTCAGGCTATAGCCTCAAGGAACAATCACCACCGCCAGAGGCGGTGGTTTTGGGATGACAATAAAA
>NZ_JAKKRO010000177.1:0-617 GCF_025654235.1 Shewanella sp. SM32
CCACCACTATGGATAAATGGGTGAGACAGTTAAAACTAGAACGCCAGGGTGGCACACCAAAAGCATCTCCGATTACCCCTGAACAAATTGAAATCCGTGAGCTGAAGAAGCAAATAGCTCGTCTTGAGGAGCACAATCTTATCCTAAAAAAGGCTACCGCTCTCTTGATGTCAGACTCGATGAACAATTTACGCTAATCAGCGCACTCAAGCAGAGCCACTCTATTCTCACAATTTGTAATGCATTCAAAGTRCATCGAAGTAGCTATAAGTATTGGCTAAAAAGAAAAGAACATATTGATGCAGACTTTACTATTTTATGCAGTGAAGTGAAGGCCGCACATCATATTAGTCATGGCTCTGCCGGTGCTCGAACGATAGCGCAATTAGTGACTAATAAAGGGATTGGTCTCAGTCGTTATCGAGCCCGTAATCTAATGAAAAAGCTTGGGTTATTAAGCTGTCAGCAGCCTAAGCATTCTTATAGGAAAGCGACACAAGAGCATGTTGCAATCCCCAATACGCTAAATCGACAGTTTGCAGTAACTCAACCAGATCAAGTGTGGTGTGGCGACGTGACGTATGTTTGGGTCGGTAATCGCTGGGCCTATCTAGCCG
>NZ_JAKKRO010000178.1:0-604 GCF_025654235.1 Shewanella sp. SM32
GAAGACGGCGATTCCGACACCCTGCCAGGCACAGTACAAACGGTGGCTGGCACCTTAACCGTCACCGACGTCGACAACGGCGAAGCGGTATTTCAAGTGCAAACCAATGTYGCCGATGGCAACTACGGTTTCTTCAGCATTGATGCCGACGGTAACTGGACCTACACCTTAAACAACAGCCACAGCGACGTGCAGTCACTCAAGGCGGGTGAAACCCTGACCCGTGACATMACGGTCACCAGTGCCGATGGCACCGCCAGCCACACCGTGACCATCACCATTGTCGGCGCGAACGATCCCGCTGACATCACGSTCGGTAACGGCGACAGCGATGCYGGCACCGTCACCGAAGACGGCGATACCGACACCTTGCCAGGCACAGTACAAACGGTGGCCGGCACCTTAACCGTCACCGACGTCGACAACGGCGAAGCGGTATTCCAAGTGCAAACCAATGTCGCCGATGGCAACTACGGTTTCTTCAGCATTGATGCCGACGGTAACTGGACCTACACCTTAAACAACAGCCACAGCGACGTGCAGTCACTCAAGGCGGGTGAAACCCTGACCCGTGACATCACGGTCACCAGTGCCGATGGCACCG
>NZ_JAKKRO010000179.1:0-601 GCF_025654235.1 Shewanella sp. SM32
ATAATTGACGCACACGATTATCGCCGCAGGTTTCTAACGCATCTAAGCTATTTTTTACTAAATTGACCCACATTTGGCTTAAACCAACGCTATCGCCCATCAGTTCAAAGGGCTCACCCTGCACTCGCACATTCACTTGCACATTGGCGCGGTCTAGCTCGCGCCGCAACAGAGCTAAAGCTTCTTTCACCACTGGCACTATATCTAAAGGTTCGGTCTTGGCCTGACGCCGCTTGAGTAAACCGCGAATACGATGCACAACCGCTCCAGCGCGAATCGACTGCGCATTAATTTTACCGAGTACATCATAGAGTTCCGGATTATCTTGCCCAAGCCTTTCCAGTTGTAGCATGGTAAGCGTCCATTTTAGGACGTCCTATTCCCACTTAAGATCGCGCGATAAGCTGTGCACTCATCATTACAGGAGAGTGATATGGCAAAGCGAGCTTACCGCAACGCTGCACAATGGCAGCAATTAATCGACTTATGGCACACATCAGAGCTGAGCATCACTGAGTTTTGCCAAACCCATCAACTGAGCACCATGTCATTTTATAAATGGCGGCAACGTCTATCACCACAAACTGAGCAAGCTAATGTG
>NZ_JAKKRO010000180.1:0-600 GCF_025654235.1 Shewanella sp. SM32
TATTTAGCCTTGGAGGATGGTCCCCCCATATTCAAACAGGATGTCACGTGTCCCGCCTTACTCGTTTTCATCAATGGTTAGTTTTCATGTACGGGGCTATCACCCTGTGCCGCTGCGCTTTCCAACGCATTCCACTAACACCCCACTGACTTAAGGGCTAATCCCCGTTCGCTCGCCGCTACTAGGGGAATCTCGGTTGATTTCTTTTCCTAAGGGTACTTAGATGTTTCAGTTCCCCTCGTTCGCCTCATGTAGCTATGTATTCACTACATGATGACCGCTTATGCGGCCGGGTTCCCCCATTCGGACATCGTTAGCTCAAATGCTTGTTACTAGCTCGCCAACGCTTTTCGCAAGTTACTACGTCCTTCATCGCCTCTGACTGCCAAGGCATCCACCGTATACGCTTAGTCGCTTAACCATACAACCCAAATGAGTTTCACTCATCTGCGCCGCATTGCGACCAGCTTGGTTTTACTTGTCTCACTTCTGACCAAAGAAGTGGACGCGCCTTAGACGTAAACTATTCAATAAAGAATAATTTACTATTGAATATTCAAGACWCTTAATAAAGTGTTTGAGAACTCATGTTCAATGCTT